>NZ_PDDL01000030.1:0-36933 GCF_020833785.1 Kocuria sp. CCUG 69068 | reverse complement strand
CAGGGGCATGCGGTCGCCTTCCGCGTCGGGGGTCTTCATCCTGGGCGGGCCCGGCCCGCCGCGTCAATCCGGGCGGCGGCGGGCGGTGGCTAGACTGCGCCCATGCCCGCCGAGACCACGCCCGCCCCCACGCGGCGGCGGCCCGTACTCCGCGTGCTGCTCGCCGCCGGGCAAGCGGTGGCCGGGCTGGTCCTCCTCGCCATGCTGTTCCGCGTGCTCGGCACGGACGCGGTCCGCAGCGCCGTCGGGATCCTCACCCCCGCCACCGTGGCGCTCGCCCTGGGCGCCGGGCTCGTGGCCACCGCGGCCCAGGCCCAGCGCTGGCGGCTGGTGGCTCGCAACCGGGCCACACCGATCGGCTTCCGGGAGGCGCTGGGCGAGTGCTGGGCGTCCGGGCTCGTCAACCTGCTGCTGCCCGGGGGCGTGACCGGGGACGCCGTGCGGGTGCTGCGCCGCCGCCGGCGCGGCGACAGCTGGCCCGGCGCCGGCGGCTCCGTGCTGGGCGAACGGCTGGCGGGGACGTCCGTGCTCCTCGCGGCCGGGGTCGTCCCGGCCCTGGCGGTCGGCGGCTGGCTCGCCACGGTCCTCGGCCTCGGGGCGCTCGCCGTGGGTGCCGTCGCCTGGCGCTCCACGAGCGGCGCCCCGGCGCGGGACCGGGCCGGGGTGTGGGCGCTGTCCGTGCTCGCCTGGGCCTGCTACCAGGGGCTGTTCCTGCTGGCGGCCGTGCGCACCGCACCCCAGGAGACCCTGGCGAACCTGTGGGGGACCACCGTGCTGGGCCTCGCCGGGATGTCCGTGCCCGTCGGGGTGGGCGGCTGGGGTCCGCGGGAGGGGATCACCACCCTGGCCGCGATGGCCCACGGCCTGCCCGCCGGGACCGGCTTCGCGATCTCGATCGGCTACGGGCTGCTCGCCCTGATCTCGGCCCTGCCGGGAGCCGTGGTCCTGGCGGGCTGGCTGCTGCCCCGGCGCGCCGGTTCTCCCCGAGCCGGTTCTCCCCGAGCCGGTTCTCCCCGCGGGTGACGAGCCGGTCGACCGGCGTCGGGAGGCCCGTGGTGCGCGTCAGCCTCCGATCGCGCTCATCGAGCGCTCCGGCTGGACGTAGTCGGAGGAGTCCAAGCCGGTGTGGTCCATGCCGTGGGCGGCCGGTTTCGCCCACATCGCCGCCCGCCAGCGCTCGGCCAGCTGTCCGTCGGTGGCACCGGCCCGCAGCAGCGGCAGCAGCTCGACCTCCTCGTGGGAGAACAGGCAGGACCGGATCCTGCCCTCGGCGGTGATCCGGGTCCGCTTGCAGTCGCCGCAGAAGGGCTCGGTGACCGAGGCGATGACCCCCACCGTGCCCAGCGGTGCGCCACCGGAGCCCCCGGCGCCGGCGGCCCGGGTTTCGTCCGGGGTGGGGGTGCGGGGGTGGACGTCCCACAGCTCGGCCGGGGCGCCCTCGCGCGGGCCCGGGTGCGGGGCCAGCCGGAACCGGCCGGCGAGCCGGTGACGGATCTCGGCGGCGGTGACCATCTCCGCCCGGGTCCAGCCGTGGTCGGCGTCCAGGGGCATCTGCTCGATGAACCGCAGCGCGAAGCCGCGCGCCAGCGCCCACGCGAGCAGCTCCGGGGCCTCGTGGTCGTTGACCCCGCGCATCAGCACCGCGTTGATCTTCACCGGGGTCAGCCCGGCCGCGGCCGCCGCCTCGGCCCCGGCCAGCACGTCGGCCAGGCGGTCCCGGCGGGCCAGGGCGCGGAAGGTCGCCGCGTCCAGGGAGTCCAGGGAGATGTTGATCCGGGTCAGCCCGGCCTCGGCCAGGCCCTGGGCGCGGGCGGCCAGACCGATGCCGTTGGTGGTCAGCGAGACCGGCAGGTCCGGGTGGGTAGCACGGATCCCGGTGATGATGTCCTCGAGGTCGGCCCGGACCAGGGGCTCCCCGCCGGTCAGGCGCAGCTCGGTGACCCCGAGCTGCTCGACGCCCACGCGCACGATGCGGGTGATCTCGGCGGGGGTCATCAGCTGGGCGGCGGGCAGCCAGGGCAGGCCGCCGGCGGGCATGCAGTAGGTGCAGCGCAGATTGCACTTGTCGATCACCGACAGTCGCAGGTCGGTGGCGCGGCGGCCGTGGCGGTCCATCAGCCCGGCCCCGGCCGGGGCGCCGCTGGGGCCCGGACCGGTGCTGCGCAGCCGGGGCAGTCCCAGGGAAACGCTCATGTCACCGCCTCGATCGTCTCGGACGGGCGTCCAGGGTCCGCGGGCGCCGCAGCCGGTGCGCCGGCGAGGTCCTGGAGCAGGCGGGCGGCGACGCTGATCGCGATCACCGCGGGCGCTTTGCCGGGGATGCCCGGGAGACCTATGGGGCACGTGATGCGATCCACGGTGCTCTCCGCATGGCCCTCCGCGCGCAGCCGCTGCCGAAAGCGGGCCCACTTGGCCCGGGAGCCGATCAGGCCCACGCTGCCGAGGTCGTCCCGGCGCAGCGCGGCGTCGCACAGCACGAAGTCCTCGGCGTGGTCGTGGCTCATGATCAGCACGTGCGCCCCGGCCGGCAGCCCGGCCAGCACGTTCTCCGGGACGGGGCTGTGGTGGAGGCGGACCTGCGCGGCTCCGTCGGTGACGTCGGCCAGCCGGGCGGGGGCCAGCTGACCCTCCCGGCTGTCCACCAGGTGCAGGTTCAGGGGCAGGCGGGACAGCACCCGGGCGAGCTCGTGACCCACGTGGCCCACACCGAACACGGCGACCACGGGGCGGGCGCCCTGGGGCTCGAGCAGCACGCTGACCACGCCTCCGCAGCACTGGCGCCCGTGCTCCACGGCGGCGTGCTCGTTGAGCGAGAAGGTCAGCGTCTCCGGGACCGTGGCCCCAGTGGCGAGGAGGACCCGCGCCCGCTCGACCACCGTGGCCTCGAGGTTGCCTCCGCCCACGGTGTCCCACGTGTCCGTCTCGGCCACGACCATCTTGGCCCCCGCCTCCCGGGGGGCGTGCCCGCGCACCTCCGTGACGGTGGCGAGCACCCCCGGTGCGCCCGCCGCGCGCAGGTGCTGCAGCGCGTCCAGCCAGTCCACGTCAGCGCGCCGCCGGAGCGGCCGGAGCGGCCGAGGCGGCGACGTCCGCCACGGGCAGGGCGCGGCGCGCCTCCTGGACCGCCCAGAACACGGCCTCCGGGGTGGCGGGGCTCGCGAGCTCGGTGCTCCGCCCGCCCGGCCCGAACGCGGCCGCGGCCTCCCGCAGCGCCTCGCGCACGCTGAAGGCCAGCATGAGCGGCGGCTCCCCCACGGCCTTGGAGCCGTAGACGACGCCGCTCTCGGTGGCCTCCTCGAAGAGGTGCACGTTGAACTCCTCGGGCATCTCCGAGAAGCTCGGCAGCTTGTAGGTGCTCGCCGCCTGGGTCGCCAACCGGCCCCGGTGCGGCCCGTCGGACTCGTCCCAGCGCAGCTCCTCGAGCGTGAGCCAGCCGGCGCCCTGGACGAACCCGCCCTCGATCTGCCCCACGTCGATCAGCGGGGAGAGGCTGTCGCCCACGTCGTGGACGATGTCGGTGCGCAGCAGCCGGTACGCGCCGGTGAAGCCGTCGACCTCCACCTCGGAGACGGAGGCGCCGTAGGAGAAGTACTTGAACGGCTCGCCCTGCATCCGGGCGCCGTCCCAGTGCAGCCCCTCGGTCCGGTAGTACCCGGCGGCCCACAGCGAGATCCGCTGGAAGTAGGCGTCGTGGGCGAGCTCGGCGAAGGACATCTGCCGGTCATGGAAGCCGATCCCGGTGACCGTGCCGTCGACGAACCGGACGTCATCGGGGTGGATGTCGAACTTGCGGGCGGCGACCTCGGCCAGCCGGTCGCGGATCTGCTCGCAGGCGTTCTTCACGGCCCCGCCGTTGAGGTCCGCCCCGGAGCTGGCGGCCGTCGCGGAGGTGTTGGGCACCTTGTCCGTGCGGGTGGGCGCGAGCCGGACGGTCTCCAGGGGCACGCCCAGGGCCGTGGCCGCGACCTGGCGCATCTTGGTGTGCAGCCCCTGTCCCATCTCGGTGCCGCCGTGGTTGATGAGCACGGACCCGTCCTTGTAGACGTGCACGAGGGCGCCGGCCTGGTTGAAGGCCGTGAGGTTGAACGAGATGCCGAACTTGACCGGGGTGACCGCCAGCGCCCGCTTGGTGTCGGGGTGGGCGGCGTTGAAGGCGGCGATCTCCTCGCGGCGGCGCTCGACCTCGGCCCGGTCGAGCAGCTGGGTCCAGATGGTGCGCAGCCGCTCGGCGTGCCGGACGGGCTGGCCGTAGGGCGTGGTCTGGCCGGGGACGTAGAGGTTGCGGTGGCGCAGCTCCGTGGGGTCCAGGCCGAGCAACGGGGCGCAGCGGCCCATGACCTCCTCGATCACCAGCATGCCCTGCGGGCCGCCGAAGCCGCGGAACGCGGTCTGGGAGGTCTTGTGGGTCCGTGCGATCCGGCCGTGGACCTGCACGTGCGGGATCCAGTAGGCGTTGTCGATGTGGCACAGCGTGCGCTGCAGCACGGGCTCGGAGAGGTCCAGGCTCCACCCGCCGTCGCTGGTGACGGTGGCCTCCAGGGCCTGCAGGTGACCGCCCTCGTCGAAGCCGGCCTCCCACCGGGCGTGGTACGGATGACGCTTGCCGGACATGGTGAGGTCCTGGGTGCGGTTGAGCCGCAGCCGCACCGGCCGGCCCGTCAGCACCGAGCCGAGGGCGGCGACGGCGGCGTAGCCGTGCGGCTGCATCTCCTTGCCGCCGAACCCACCGCCCATGCGCAGGCACTGCACGGTGACCTCGTGGCTGTGCAGACCCAGGACGTGGGCGACGATCTCCTGGGTCTCCGTGGGGTGCTGGGTGCTGCAGTGCACCAGGACCTGCCCGCCCTCGTCCACGTAGGCGAAGGAGGCGTGGGTCTCCAGGTAGAAGTGCTCCTGGCCGCCGAACTCGAACTCCCCGCTGAAGCGGTGGGCGGAGCCGGCCAGCGCCGTGCCCGTGTCCCCGCGGCTGACGGTGGGCTGACCGCCCTGGAAGCTGCCGGCCTCGACGGCCTCCGCCACGGTGACCAGCGACGGCAGCGGCTCGTAGTCGACCTCGACGGCGTCCGCGCCCAGCCGGGCGGCCTCCTGGGTCTCGCCCAGCACCCAGCACACGGCGTGCCCGTAGAACATGACCTCGGCGGGGAACAGCGGCTCGTCGTGCTTGGTGCCGGCGTCGTTGACCCCGGGCACGTCCGCCGCGGTGAGGACCCGGACCACCCCGGGGACCGCCAGGGCCGGGGCGGTGCGCAGGTCCTGCACGCGGGCGTGGGCGTGCGGGGCCTGCACGGGCCAGGCGTGCAGCACGTCCTGGTGGCGCACGATGAGGTCGTCGGTGTACAGGGCCGTGCCGGTGACGTGCAGCGCGGCGCTCTCGTGCGGGACGGGCGCGCCCACCACGGGGTCGACGGGGCGGTCGGCGAGGGACTTCAACGGGACACCTCCAGATCGGGGGCGGGCGCGTGCTGCGCCCAGAACTTGAGCAGGGCCTGCTCGAGCATGGCCGAGCGGTAGCGGGCGCTGGCCCGGTGGTCGTCGATCGGGGTGCCCTCCCCGGCCAGCGCGGCCGCCGCGGCGACGACCGTGTCGCGGTTCCACGGCGCCCCGTCGAGGAGGCGCTCCGCGCCGTGCGCCCGGATCGGGGTGGCCGCCACGCCGCCCAGGCCGATCCGCGCGGACGAGACCGTCCCGGCGTCCACCTGCACGGCGATGCCGACGGCCACGCTGGAGATGTCGTCGAAGCGCCGCTTGGCGATCTTGTGGAACCCGCTGTGCCGGGCGAGAGGCAGCGGGATCCGCACGGCGCGGATGATCTCCCCGGGACGGCGGACGCTGCGCCGGTACCCCGTGTAGTACTCGTCCAGGGGCACCTCGCGCTCGCCCCCGGCGGAGGCCAGCACCACGGACGCGCCCAGGGCCAGCAGGGCCGGGGCCGAGTCCCCGATGGGCGATCCGGTGCCGAGGTTGCCGCCGAACGTCGCGGCGTTGCGGATCAGGCGGGAGGCGAACTGCGGGAAGAGCTGGTCGAGCAGGGGCACCCGTCCGGCGAGGCCGCGCTCGACCTCGGACAGGCTCAGGGCCGCACCGATCTCGATCCGATCGTGTCCCACCGCGAGCGTGCGCAGCTCCTCGAGCCGGTCCACGGCGAGGGAGAGCGGCGGACGGGTGTGGCGGATGTTGACCTCCACGCCCGCGTCCGTCGAACCGGAGATCAGCTGGGCCCCCGATTCGCGCTCGAGGTGCTCGAAGAGCTCGTCCAGGGAGCCGGGGCGGACGAACCGTGCGCCGTCGGCCTCCACCCGGGTGGGCGGGGCGGGCTGCGCGGGCCGCTCCTGGCGCCGGAGCAGGGGGTCGGCGTCGGCCGGAGTCCCCAGGGCGTAGGCGGCGTCGCGGATGGGCCGGTAGCCGGTGCAGCGGCAGAGGTTGCCGCTCAGGGCGTGCAGGTCGAACCCGTTGGGCCCGCACTCGTGGCCGGCCGCGTGCTCCTCGCCGGTGACCGCGGTGCCGGTCTGCGCCTCGTCGGCCGCGCCGGAGGTGCCGCGCTCGGGGCGGTAGTACTCGGCGGCCATGGCGCAGACGAACCCCGGCGTGCAGTAGCCGCACTGGGAGCCTCCCCGGAACGCCATCTCCTGCTGGACGGGGTGCAGCGCCGCCGGCGCGCCGGCCCCGGGGGCGGACCCGAGCCCCTCGGCGGTGACGACCTCCTGGCCGTCGAAGGCGGCGGCGGGGGGCAGACAGGCGTTGACGGAGGTCCACCGGCTGCGTCCCTCGCCGTCCGGCCGGGCGACCAGCACCGCGCAGGCACCGCACTCGCCCTCGGCGCAGCCCTCCTTGGCCCCGGTCAGTCCCTCGCCGCGCAGCCAGTCCAGCAGCCGGGTGTGCGGGCCGAGCCCGTCACAGCTCCGGGTACGACCGTTGACCGTCACTCGGATGTCGCTCATGCCTGCTGCTCCTCGGTGCATGCCACTGGCCGCGACCTGGAGTCAGGTGGTTCCCCGGGGGTACCGGGAGCTCTCTGGCGGCGGACCAGCGCGATTCGTCGTTGCTCGCCCGGTAGATAGTCCGCTTCAGGACCCGCCGTAGGCTGAGTCACACCATAACCACGCCGTGACGGGGTCGCAAGAGTTCGGGCGCCACCACCGGGTCAGGGTGTATCTGGAAGAATTCTTCCACAATGTGTTGTGGATCACGTCGATCTCCCCTAGGTTGGCCTCAGCCAAAGGCGGGCCCCGGTCGACCGGGGCTATCTACCGGGCATGATCTGACAGCCGGGCGGGCCCGCCGACAGACAAGCCGTTTCTCGGGTTCCCCACGATCCGTGAGGACCTGAGCATCATGTCGACCATCCACGAAACCGCTCCGCGCACCCAGCTCCACCTGGAACGTGCCGTCGAGCTCGCGGCGGAGAACGCCGCCGGCGACGGCGGGCCGTTCGGCGCCGTCGTCGTGACCGCGGACGGGCGGGAGTTCTCCGCCGTCAACCGCGTGACGGCGGACCACGACCCCACAGCGCACGCGGAGGTCATGGCCATCCGCAGCGCCTGCCGCGAGCTGGGGACCTTCGACCTCAGCGGGGCCGTGCTCTACACCAGCTGCGAACCGTGCCCGCTGTGCCTCTCGGCCTCGCTGTGGGCCCGGCTGGACGCGGTGTACTTCGCCGCCGACCGGCACGACGCCGCGGCCGGCGGATTCGACGACGCCGAGTTCTACGAGTTCTTCGCCCGGAGCGCGCAGGAGCGGGACCGGGCCCTTCCGGTCCGCCACGTCGCCCTCGCCACGCGCACGGAGCCGTTCGAGGCCTGGGCCGGCAACGCCCAGCGCACCGCGTACTGATCCGAGCACCCCGCCGCCCCGGTCGGCTCCTACCGGGACCATCAGATCTGGACACTTCACGGGAGCCCCGCCGGCAGCGGCCGGGCCCCGGAAAAACAGAGGATCGCCGGACCTTGCGCAGCAGAGCCGACGCCTGCGCGCTGAAGGAGGCTCCTTCCATGTCATCGACCACACCTGACCGTCCGACCGACGCCCGCACGACCGCGGCCCGCACGATCCGCCGTGGGCGCCCGGCGCCCGCACCCGGACCGGAGGACGAGCGGCTGCCGCTGGGGCGGACCACCGCCTACGGCTTCCAGCACGTCCTCACCATGTACGGCGCCATCGTCGCCGTCCCCCTCATCATCGGGCAGGCCGCCGGGCTCTCCGGCGAGGAGATCGCCCTCCTCATCAGCTCCTGCCTGCTCATGGGCGGGGTCGCCACCGTCCTGCAGAGCTTCGGGGCGCCCTTCCTCGGCTCCAGGCTGCCGCTCGTGCAGGGCGTGTCCTTCGCCGGGGTCGCCCCCATGCTCGCGATCCTGGCCGGTGGCAACGACCTGACCACCATCTTCGGGGCCGTGCTCGTCTCCTCGGTGGTGGGCTTCCTGCTCGCCGGCGCGTTCTCCCGCGTCCTCCGGCTGTTCCCGCCGGTGGTCACCGGAACGGTGATCACGGTCATCGGCATCTCCTTGCTGCCGGTCGCGATCTCCTGGGCCGCCGGCAGCGGGGAGGGCGGCGCCGCCGACCCCCGCAGCCTCGCGCTCGCCGGGATCACCCTGCTCATCGTGCTGGTGCTGTCCAAGGTGGGCGTCGGGATGATCTCGCGCCTGTCCATCCTGCTCTCCTTCGTGCTCGGCACCGTGATCGCCCACACGATGGGGATGGTGGACTTCTCCGGTGTGGGCCAGGGCGGTATCGTCACCTTCCCAACGCCCCTGGCCTTCGGCCCCCCGACCTTCGAGGTCGCCTCGATCATCTCGATGCTCATCGTGGTGCTCGTGACGATGACCGAGACCACGGCGGACATCCTCGCGGTGGGCGAGATCACGGGGGCCAAGGTCGACTCGAAGCGCGTGGCCAACGGCCTGCGGGCGGACATGCTCTCCTCCGCGGGGGCGCCGCTGCTGAACTCGTTCACCCAGACGGCCTTCGCCGCCAACGTGGGCCTCGTCGCGGTGACGGGCGTCCGCAGCCGCTTCGTGGTTACGGCCGCCGGCGTCATCATGGTGGGACTGGGGCTGTTCCCCGTCATCGGCGAGGTCGTCGCGGCCATTCCCACCCCGGTCCTCGGCGGCGCGTCGATCGTGCTCTTCGGCACGGTGGCCTCCTCCGGCGTGCGCACGCTGGGCAAGGTGAACTTCAACAACTCGATGAACCTCGTCATCGTGGCGGTCGCCTTCGCGTTCGGCCTCATCCCTGTGGCCGCGCCCCAGTTCTACGCCGGCTTCCCCTCCTGGACGCAGACCATCCTCGGCTCGGGGATCAGCGCCGCAGCACTCGTGGCCATCGCTCTCAACCTGCTGTTCAACGAGCTGGCCGCCGGCAACTCCCGGCACCAGTCCGTCATGGCGGCGGCGCCGGTGCGGGTCGTCCGGGCGGACACCCTGGCGCACCTGCGGGAGGGCGACCGGATCCAGGACGGTGCCGTGGTGGACAGCGACGGAGCCGAGGTGGCGGTCGTGGCGGAGCACCACTTCGACGACGTCCGGAGGATGATCGACGACGGGGAGATCACGCACACGGGACAGATCCGGACGGTCCTCGCCGCCAAGGACGCGACGGCCTGAGCACCCGGGCTCGCACCCCACGTGCGAGGCCTCGACCAGGGGCGTTCCCCGCCTCCAACCGGCGCACCGCCGGGCGGAAGCGGGGAACGCCCCTGCGATGGTGTCCGGGCCGGTCCGCTCAGCTCGCTGCCACCGGGCCGCGGCGCCCCGCCCCGGCCCGGTCCGCGAGCGCCGGGCCCGGCGGGGCCGGGAGCTTCAGGCGTTCACCAGGCGGCGGGCCGCCGCGGAGTGCTCGGCGGTGAGCGCCTCCACGTCCAGACCAGTGATCGCACCGTCCTCCACGAGCCAGCGCCCGCCCACCATGACCCGGTCCGCGCGCTCCGCGCCGCACAGCAGCAGCGCGGAGAGCGGGTCGTGGGCGCCGGAGAAGCGCAGCCCGTCCAGCCGGAACATCGCGAGGTCCGCCTGGGCGCCCGGGCGCAGCACACCGAGGTCCGGGCGGCCGAGCAGACGCGCGGAGCCGCGCGTCGCCCAGCCGAGGGCCCGCTCCGGGGTCACGGCCTCCGCCCCGTAGCGCAGCCGCTGCACGTACAGGGCCTGCCGGACCTCCTGCACCAGGTTGGAGGCGTCGTTGGAGGCGGACCCGTCCACCCCGAGCCCCACGGGGGCTCCCGCCTCCTCGAGCTCCACGGCCCGGCAGATCCCGGAGGCCAGGCGCATGTTGGATGTGGGGCAGTGGGCCACGCCCACCCCGGCCGCGCCCAGGCGGGCCACCTCGGCGTCGTCGAAGTGGATGCCGTGGGCCAGCCACGTCCGGTCGGTGAGCCAGCCCGTGGACTCGAGGTAGTCGACCGTCCGCAGCCCGAAGCGCTCCCGGCAGAAGTCCTCCTCGTCGATGGTCTCGGCGAGGTGGGTGTGCAGCCGCACGTCCAGCTCGCCGGCCAGGACGGCGGTGTCCCGCATGATCTCCCGCGTCACCGAGAACGGTGAGCACGGGGCCAGCGCGATCTGGGTCCGGGCGCCGTCGCCGCGCTCGTGGTAGGTCCCCACCAGGCGTGCGCTGTCGGCGAGGATCGTCTCCGCCTCCTGCACCGTCTGCTGCGGGGGCAGCCCGCCGTCGCGCTCGCCCAGGCTCATGGATCCCCGGGAGAGGACGGCCCGCATGCCGAGGTTCCGGGCGGCCTCGACCTGCACGTCGATCGAGTGCTCCATGCCGCCGGGGAACAGGTAGTGGTGGTCGGCCGCCGTGGTGCAGCCCGAGAGCAGCAGCTCCGCCATCGCCACCGTGGTCGCGAGCTGCAGGTCGCGGGGGCGCAGGCGGGCCCACACGGGGTAGAGGTCCCGCAGCCACGGGAACAGGGGGACGCTGACCACGGGCGCCCAGGCGCGCGTGAGCGTCTGGTAGAAGTGGTGATGCGTGTTGATCAGCCCGGGCACCACCACGTGCTCCCGGGCGTCGAGGACCCCGCACGGAACGGTCGGGGCTCCGCCGGCCGGGACCAGCTCCACCACGGTGCCGGAGGCGGTGTCCACCACGACACCGCCGGCCGTGTCCGCGGAGGTGTCCTCGCCGGTGTACAGGGCCAGGGGCTCGCGCAGCCACAGCAGGTGGGAGCCGGGGTTCGAGGTGTGGGGACGCACAGGGTTCTCCGATCGGTCGCAGGTCTCGTCACCGGCGCCGTGCGCCTCGTGTGGTCCGAGGGCGGCACGCGGCGCCGCCAGCTCAGTGAGGTCCTGTCTGCTGATCCAGGAGACCGCTCCCGCGGTCCCGGTGACCGTAGCACCGGCGGATGTTGGCCTTCAACCGTCCGGGCCCTGACGACGACGGGCCCGTCCGGCGTCCGGTCAGCTCTCCCCGCGCCGGATCAGGCGGCCCGTCGGGGACCGGAAGTCCACGGCGCTGCCCCGCAGATAGGTTCTGCGCACCTTTCCGGACAGCGCCTTGCCCTGGTACGGGGTGATGGGGTTCTTGTGATGCAGCTTCCCGGCGTCCACGACGAAGGCGTCGTCGGGCGCGAAGACCACCAGGTCGGCGTCGTAGCCGATGGAGACCTTGCCCTTGGCACGCAGGCCGGCCCGCTGGGCGGGCTTCGTCGACATCCACTCCACCACGCGGCCCAGGTCCACTCCGCGGCGCCGCGCCTCCGTCCAGATCAGGGACAGCCCCAGCTGCAGCGAGGAGACCCCACCCCAAGCCACCCCGAAGTCGCCGTTGTCGAGGTCCTTGAGGTCCAGGGTCGAGGGGGAGTGGTCGGACACGATGAAGTCGATGGTCCCGTCGATCAGGCCCTGCCACAGCAGCTCCCGGTTGCCGACCTCCCGCACGGGCGGGCAGCACTTGAAGGCGGTGGCGCCGTTGGGCACCTCCTCGGCGAGCAGGGTGAGGTAGTGCGGGCAGGTCTCCACCGTGATGTCCAGGCCGTCCCGCTTCGCGGTGGCCAGCATGGGCAGAGCGTCCGAGGAGGACAGGTGCAGGATGTGGGAGCGGGCGCCGGTCCAGCGGGTGCGCTCGATGACCTCGGCGATGGCCAGGTTCTCGGCGCCGCGCGGGCGGGACTTCAGGAAGTTCTCGTACACGTCCCCCTCGGGCCGCGGGGCACGGTCGATGGCCCGGGAGTCCTCTGCGTGCACGATCATCAGCGAGTCGAACGTCTTGATCTCGGCGAGGTCCTCCTCCATCTCGTCGGCCTCCAGATGGGGGAACTCGTCAACCCCGGAGTGCAGCAGGAAGCACTTGAAGCCGAAGACGCCGTCGTCGTGCAGCTCGCGCAGGTCGGGCTTGTTGCCGGGGATCGCCCCGCCCCAGAAGCCGACGTCCACGAAGACGTTGTTCTGGGCGAAGAGGCGCTTGTACTCGAGGGCCGGCACGTTGACGGTTGCCGGGACCGAGTTGAGCGGCATGTCCAGGACCGTGGTGACGCCCCCGGCGGCGGCCGCGCGGGTGGCGGAGGCGAACCCCTCCCACTCGGTGCGGCCGGGCTCGTTGATGTGCACGTGGGTGTCCACCAGGCCGGGCAGCAGGTGCTCGTCCTCGGCCAGCTCCACGACCTCGCGGCCGACCAGGCCGGCGCCGAGGGGTTCGATGGCCACGATCCTGCCGTTGCGCACGCCGACCTCGCGGGGAGCGAAGTGGTCCCCGCAGGAGACGTTCTGCCCCCGCACCACGAGGTCGAACTCGCGGTGGCCGTGCGCATCGGTGCCGGCGTCACCCGACGCCGGGCGGGAGGCCTCCGCGGCATCGGCAGGCATCCCGTGCTCCCGCTTGTAGTCGGCGATCAGCCGGCGCACGCGCTCGGGGTCGTTGACGTCGTGGCTCACGTCCAGCTTGTGCGCCTGCTCGGCCTCGAAGGCGCTCCGGGCGGCGGCCGGCTTGGTGGCCGCGCGGGCGGAGTCCTCCCGGGCGATCGCCGCAGGGTCCGCACTCACCTGCTGCGCACGCCCTGCGGCGTCAGAAGCGTCGTCCGCGCGCTGTCCGGGCTCCGCGGACGGTTGACCCGGATCCGGTCGGTGCCCCTGCTCGTTGCTCTGCTTCCCGCCCCGGTCGGTGGTCCCCGGCCGCTGCGGCGTCTTCTTCTCCGTCATTCGGAGCTCCTCCTCGTCTTCGGCGTCCGCGCGGGCCGCCGGATCGATCAGTTGGGTCGGGTCCCCGTGAGCAAAGCGGGGAGCTCGAGGGCGAGCCGGGCGCCCACCTGCTCGAGCAGCCTGCCGGCCTCGCGCATGCTGACCCGCGGGTCCGGCTCGAGCTCGGTGAGGGCATAGGTGCGCACGAAACCGGCAGCCCTGCGGGTCTCCTCGTCGAGGGTGGTGCGGCCGCACACGGCCACCACCGGGACGCCGGCGGCGTGCGCGGTGGTGGCGACCCCCATGGGGGTCTTCCCGCCGAGCGACTGCTCGTCGAGGCTGCCCTCCCCGGTGACGACCAGGTCGGTGCCCGCCATCCGGTCGGCGAGCCCCACGAACTCCAGGACCACGTCGATGCCGGGGCGGCGCTGGGCCCCGAGCACGGCGAGGGCTGCATAGCCCACGCCGCCGGCGGCTCCGGCGCCGGGGGCCCCGGCCGCCGTCAGGGCGGCCGGGCCCAGGGCGTCCGCCAGCCGGTCCCGGAAGACCGTCAGGGCGGCATCGAGGGATGCGACGAGATCCGGGTCGGCGCCCTTCTGCGGGCCGAACACGGCCGCCGCACCGTTGGTCCCCGTGAGGGGGTTGTCGACGTCCGCGGCCAGGACGAACTGTGCGTCCCGCACCCGGGGATCCAGCCCGGTGAGGTCCACCCGGACCAGCCGGGCGAGCTCGGCGCCTCCGCGGCCCAGCTCGGCGCCCTCGTCGTCCAGCAGGCGAGCGCCGAGGCCCTGGAGCAGCCCCGCACCGCCGTCGGTGCAGGCGCTGCCGCCCACCCCCAGGACGATCCGGGTGGCTCCGGCATCGAGGGCGGCGCGGACCAGTTCCCCGGTGCCGCGGCTGGTGGCGCCCCCGGCGTCGAGCACGGGTGCGCCGTCCTCGTCCACGGGGAGCGCGGCCAGTCCCGAGGCCAGGGCCATCTCCACCACCGCGGTCCGGTCGAGCAGGGCAAACCCTGCCTCGACGGGGTTCCCGGCGGGACCGGTCACGGTGGTGGAGCAGGCGACGAATCCGGCGCCGACGGCGGCGTCGAGGGTGCCCTCGCCGCCGTCGGCCACCGGGACGGCCACGACCGTGGCGGACGGCTCCACGGACCGGATGCCCGCCGCGAGGTGCTCCACCACGTCGGTGGCTTCCAGCGAACCCTTGAACTTGTCCGGGGCGACGACGATGCGCACGGGGCGTGCCTCCTGTTCTGTGCGGACGGGGATCAGTCGAGCAGGGCGATCGCCGTCGGGGCGTCCACGCCGCTGACGGCGAGCTCCTCGAACTCGACCACGTTGTCGATCTCGGTCCCCATGGAGATGTTGGTGACCTTCTCCAGTATGACCTCCACCACCACGGGGACCTGGTGCTTCTGCAGGAGGACCCGCGCCTGGCCGAAGGCCTCCTGCAGCTTCTCGGGATCGGTCACGCGCAGGGCCTTGCAGCCCAGGCCCTCGACCACCTTGAGGTGGTCCACTCCGTAGCCCTGGGTCTCCGGGGAGTTGATGTTCTCGAACGCCAGGGAGACGTTCTGCTCCATCTTGAACCCGCGCTGGGACTGGCGGATGAGGCCCAGGTACGAGTTGTTCACCACCACGTGGAGATAGGGCAGGTTGAACTGCGCCCCGACGGCCAGCTCCTCGATCATGAACTGGAAGTCGTAGTCCCCGGAGAGCGCGACGACGGTGGCCTCGGGCTTGCCCCGGACGACGCCGAGGGCGGCGGGCCCGGTCCAGCCCAGCGGGCCGGCCTGGCCGGCGTTGATCCACTGGCGGGGGCCGTGCACGTGCAGGAACTGGCCGCCGGCGATCTGGGAGAGCCCGATCGTGGAGACGTAGGTGACGTCCGCGCCGAAGGCGGTGTTCATCTCCTCGTAGACGCGCTGCGGCTTGACCGGGACCTGCGTGAAGTGCGTCTTGCGCTGCATCGAGCCCTTGCGCTGGGCGCAGTCCTTGACCCACACGGACCAGTCCGGCACGGAGAACCGCTCCTTCCGCTCCCGGGCGACCTCGATGAGGATCTCCAGGGCCGCGCCGGCGTCGGAGACGATGCCGAGGTCGGGGGAGAAGACGCGTCCGATCTGGGTGGGCTCGATGTCGATGTGCACGAACGTGCGGCCCCGGGTGTAGGTGTCCAGGCCGCCGGTGTGGCGGTTGGCCCACCGGTTGCCGATGCCGAGCACGAAGTCGGACTCCAGGAAGGTCGCGTTGCCGTAGCGGTGGGAGGTCTGCAGTCCGACCATCCCGGCCATCAGCGGGTGGTCGTCCGGGATGGCGCCCCAGCCCATGAGGGTCGGGATCACGGGCACGTCCAGCAGCTCGGCGAGCTCGACCAGCTGCGCCGAGGCATCGGCGTTGATGATGCCGCCGCCGGCCACGATGAGCGGACGCTGCGCGGAGGAGAGCATGTCCAGGACCTTCTCGGCCTGCGCGCGGGTCGCCGCGGGGCGGTGGACGGCCAGGGGCTCGTAGACGTCGATGTCGAACTCGATCTCGGCGAGCTGGACGTCCAGGGGGAGATCCAGCAGCACCGGACCGGGCCGGCCCGAGCGCATGAGGTAGAAGGCCTTCTGGAACGCCCCCGGCACCTGGCCGGGCTCCAGCACCGTCATGGCCATCTTGGTGACCGGCGCGGCGATCGAGGAGATGTCCACGGCCTGGAAGTCCTCCTTGTGCAGCTTGGCCACGGGGGCCTGGCCGGTGATGCACAGGATCGGGACGGAGTCCGCCCACGCGGCGTAGAGGCCGGTGATCATGTCGGTGCCCGCAGGCCCGGACGTCCCCACGCAGATCCCGATGTTGCCGGGGGCGGCCCGGGTGTAGCCGTCGGCCATGTGCGAGGCGCCCTCGACGTGCCGGGCGAGGGTGTGCCGGATGCCGCCGTGGGCGCGCATCGCCGAGTAGAACGGGTTGATGGCGGCGCCGGGCAGGCCGAAGGCCTCGGTGGCGCCCTCCTTCTCGAGGATGGCGACGACGGCGTCGACCGTGCGCATTCTGGCCATGATGAACTCCTTGGAAGCAGGACCCGGGATCGGGTCGGGAAGCGGTGGGGTGGGGAAGGTCAGCGGCCCGAGCGGCCGGAGAGCTCCTCGACGAGCTTGAAGAGACCCGAGTGGTCGAGTCCGCCGTCGCCCTTGTTGACGGTGGCGGCCACGAGCTGGGCGACGATCGCGCCGAGCGGCACGGCCACGCCGGCCTCCCGGGCGGCGGAGGTCACGATGCCCATGTCCTTGTGGTGCAGCTGGAGCCGGAAGCCCGGGTCGAAGTTGCGGTCCAGCATCTTCTGGCCCTTCTGGTCCAGGACCTTGGAACCGGCCAGGCCGCCCCCGAGGACCTTCAGCGCGGCGTCCGTGTCCACGCCGTAGGCCTCGAGGAAGACGACGGCCTCCGCGAGCAGCTGGATGTTGCCGGCCACGATCAGCTGGTTGGCCGCCTTGACGGTCTGCCCGGAGCCGGCGGGGCCCACGTGCACGATCGTCTTCCCGACGGCCTCGAGCACCGGGCGGGCGGCCTCGAAGTCCGCGGCCTCGCCGCCGACCATGATCGAGAGCACGGCGTCGATGGCGCCCTGCTCCCCGCCGGAGACCGGGGCGTCCAGCGGGCGCAGTCCGTGCTCGACGGCCTCCCGGGACAGGCGCGCGGCCACGTCCGGGCGGATGGAGCTCGCGTCGATCCAGACGGTGCCCTGCGCGGCGTGGGCGAAGACGCCGTCCTCGCCGGTCACGACGCCCTCGACGTCCGGGGAGTCCGGGACCATCGTGATCACGACGTCGGCGTTCGCGACGGACTCGGCCACGCTGGACGCGCCCTTGCCGCCGGCCTCGACGAGCTGGTCGATCTTGTCCTGCGAACGGTTGAAGCCGACGACGTCGTAGCCGGCCGTGACGAGGTTCTTGGCCATGGGCAGGCCCATGATGCCGAGTCCGATGACGGTGACGTTGGTCATGGTGGGATTCCTCACTGTGGGAGCCCGTGCGGTGCGTGCGACGGGCCGTGGTGGCAGGTGCGGGGAGGAGCGGCGTCAGGCGCCGGCGCGGGCCGCGGACCACGCGGCGGTCCAGGCGAAGGGGTCCTGCTGCGACGCCTTGTACTCGAGGCCCACGTAGCCCGAGTAGCCGAGCTCCCGGCTGCGCTCGATCCACTGCTGGAGCGGGAGCTCGCCGGTGCCGGGCTCGTTGCGCCCTGGGGCGTCGGCGATCTGGATGTGGCCGAAGTCAGCGGCGTGCTTCTCGATGACCGCGGAGACGTCGTCACCGTTGACCGACAGGTGGTAGAAGTCGGCGAGCAGCCTGATGTTGTCGGCACCGGCGGCCCGGACCTTCGCGATGACGTCGAGGGCGTCCTGGGCGGTCTTCAGGGGATAGGCCTCGGTGCCGGAGACCGGCTCCAGCAGCACGGTCCCGCCGATGCGCGCCACGCCCTCGGCGGCGGCCACGAGATTGCGCACCGCCAGCTCGTCCTGGGCCTCCGGCGTGTGCTCGGTCCGGCGGTTGCCGTAGAGCGCGTTGAAGGCCTTGCAGCCGGTGCGCTCGCCGATGGCGGCGACCACGGCGATGTTCTCCTTGAACTCCCCGCAGCGGCCCTTCCAGGACACGAGGCCCCGGTCTCCGCCCGGCATGTCGCCTGCGTTGAAGTTCAGCCCGCTCAGCTGCACCCCCGCGTCCCGGATCGCGTCCACGAAGGCGTCGACGTCGCGGTCCGCGGGCACGGACTCCGCGAAGGGCCACCAGAACTCGACCGCGTCGAAGCCGGCGGCCTTGGCGGCCGCGGGGCGCTCGAGTAGGGGCAGGTCGGTGAGAAGGATGGAGCAGTTCACGGTGTAGGACATCTGGATCCTCCTGGTTCGGACGGGACCACCACGTATTTCGGAATGTGGAAGTCAACTTCTGTCTTGTGAAACAGCGTACGGTCCCCTGTGACGCAGGTCAATCTCTGATTGGAAGAATTATTTCGAGATGTGAAAACTATGGGGTGTGGTCCGATGGCATGGAAGGACCCCGTGCCGCCGCGGTGGCAGGGCGGTACGGGGTCCGGTCGGTGGGGACGGGATCGCCGTCCGGTCAGCGCAGCTTCATCTGCCGGTTGACGTCCTTGTAGAGGAGGTACCGGAACCGGCCGGGGCCGCCCGCGTAGCAGGCCTGGGGGCAGAACGCCCGCAGCCACATGAAGTCGCCGGCCTCGACCTCGACCCAGTCCTGGTTGAGCCGGTAGACGGCCTTGCCCTCGAGGACGTAGAGCCCGTGCTCCATGACGTGGGTCTCGGCGAAGGGGATCACCGCCCCCGGCTCGAAGGTCACGATCGTCACGTGCATGTCGTACCGGACGTCGTCCGGGTCCACGAAGCGCGTGGTCGCCCACTTGCCGTCGGTCCCCGGCATGGCCGTCGGCTCGACCTCCTGCTCGTTGGTGACGAACGGCTCCGGCACCTCGATGCCCTGCACGTACTCGTAGGCCTTGCGGATCCAGTGCAGGCGGGCGGGCTCGCCGCCGCGGTTGCGCACGGTCCACTCGCACTCCGGCGGGAGGAAGGCATAGCCGCCGGGGACGAGCTCGTGCTCCTCCCCGTCGACGGTCAGGACGAGCGCCCCCTCCATGAGGAAGAGCACGCCCTCCACGCCGGCCTCCGTCTCGGGCCGGTCGCTGCCGCCGCCGGGGCCGACCTCCACGATGTACTGCGAGAAGGTCTCCGCGAAGCCGGACAGAGGCCGGGCGAGCACCCAGACCCGGGTGTCCTCCCAGAACGGGAGCCGGCTGGTCACGATGTCCCGCATGGTCCCGCGCGGGATCACCGCGTAGGCCTCCGTGAACATCGCCCGGTCCGTGAGCAGCTGGGTCTGGTCGGGGTGGCCGCCGTGCGGCGCGTGGTAGGTGGTCTCGGTCATCTGAAGTCGCCTCCGGTGGTCGATGCGGCCGGTGCCGCGGCCTTGGGGTGGGCCAGGGAGAAGAGCTCGTGCTCGCCGATGCCGGCGCTCTCCTCGAGCTCCTCCCCGGAGATCGCGCCGCACAGCACGCCGCGGTGGACGAATCGGGCCAGGGCGCGGGCGGTGGCCGGTTCGTCCATGATCTCCGACTCGATGCCGTGCACGTAGTTCTTCAGCCGCAGCGCCGCCGCGGGGAAGCCCTCGCGGTAGAAGAAGTACGTGGCCAGGTAGCGGGTGGGCAGCTGGTGCGCGTGCAGGTCCCATCCCTGGTAGTAGCCCCGCTCCAGGGAGCGGCGCACCAGACGGGCGTGCAGCCGCCAGGCGGCCAGCTTCTGCCGGTCGCTCCCGGTGGGCAGGATGTTCGTGGAGCCGTCGGACAGCCGCACCCCGGTGCCGGCCACGGCGACCTGCATGACGGCCTTGGCGTGGTCGGCGGCCGGGTGCTCCATGGACTGGTACTGGGCGGCGATCTGCAGGGAGTCGGAATAGTCGTAGGTCCCGTAGTGCAGGGCCTCGACCCGTCCGTCCGTCCGGTGGAGCATCGCCGGGATGGGGCAGGTGCCGTCGGTCCCCAGGATCATCGGGGCCGTCTCCATCTGCACCTCGAACCGCAGCCGCCCCGCCGGCAGCCCGAGGCCCGCCTCGAGCTGTTCGCAGGCCTCGACCATGACGTCGACCTGCTCCGTGGTGCTCACCTTGGGCAGGGTGAGGACGAGGCCGCGGGGGAGGCCGTCCTCGCTGTGCCCGGCCTCCCGCAGCCCGCCCTCGCGCACCAGGGTGGTGACGAACAGGTCGAGCGTGCGCAGGCCGCGGTCCCGGGTGGCGGCCTCGAAGCACTTGAAGCGGATCCCGATGTACGGCGGCGCGGTGCCCTCCCGGACGGCCAGGGCCACGGTGCGCGCCGCGCGCACGGCCCACTCGTCCTCCTCCTGGTCCCCGCGGTCGCCGAAACCGTCCTCGAAGTCCAGACGGACGTCCTCGATGGGCTCGGTGGCGAGCTTGTGCTCGACCGCTCGCGCCACCCTGTCGACCAGACCCGGGGCGGCACCCTCGGGGGCCACCTGCTCCGCGAGGGAGGCCGCACCGAGCCCGGCCACGGACCGGGCGGCGCGCTCTCCCCACTGCCGGGCGGTCTCCGGGGTGAAGCTGTCGGCGGGGAGGTAGACGGTGTGCACGGGCTGGCGTGTACCGGGGTCCCCCGGGTAGGACTGCTGGAGCAGCGCGTCGGTGCCGGCGAGCCGCTCCGCAGCGCGCTGCCGGAAGGCCGTGCCCAGCGTCCCGGTGTCCAGGTCGCCGGCGCTCACTTCGTGGCCACCCGGTCGCGGTCGGACTGCTCGAGCAGCTCGTAGGCGGGCAGGGTGAGGAAGTCGACGTAGTCCTCGCCCAGCACCAGATCGGCGATCAGGGCGGCCGCCGGCTCGAAGTGCGCCTCGTAGGACTGCGGGTCGACCTCCTCGCGCAGGACCTCCTTCTGCCGCTGGAGCTCCTCGGCCACGAGCTCGCGGGTCGCGGTGTTCCCGGTGTCCTCGTAGACCACGCCGTTGCGGATCTGCTGCCAGATCTGCGAGCGGGAGATCTCGGCGGTCGCGGCGTCCTCCATGAGGTTGTGGATGGCCACGGCCCCGTTGCCGGAGAGCCACACGGCGGTGTAGCGGATCGCCACGTAGAGGTTGGCCGCGAGCTCCTTCTGGGTGCTCACCCGCCCGGCGCTGGCGACGTCGAGCAGCTGCTCGGCGCTCACCCGCACGTCCTCGCGCAGCCGGTCCACCTGGTTGGGCCTCTCGCCGAGGACCCCGTCGAAGACCTCGCGGCAGGTGGGCACCAGGTCCGGGTGGGCCACCCAGGAGCCGTCGAAGCCGTCGTCGGCCTCGCGGGTCTTGTCCGCGCGCACCTTGGCGAACGCGGCCTCGGTGGCCTCCTGGTCCCGGCGGTTGGGGATGACCGCGGCCATGCCGCCCATCGCGAAGGCCCCGCGGCGGTGACAGGTCCGCACGAGCAGCTCGGTGTAGGCCCGCATCAGCGGGGCCGTCATGGTGATGGTGGAGCGGTCCGCCAGGACGAACTTCTCGCCGGCGTCCCGGAAGTACTTGATGATGCTGAACAGGTAGTCCCAGCGTCCCGCGTTGAGCCCCGAGGCGTGCTCGCGCAGCTCCCAGAGGATCTCGTCCATCTGGAACGCCGCGGGGATCGTCTCGATGAGCACGGTCGCCCGGACGGTGCCGTGCTCGATGCCCAGGTGCTCCTCGGCGAACGTGAACACGTCGTTCCACAGCCGGGCCTCGAGGTGGGACTCCAGCTTCGGCAGGTAGTAGTACGGTCCGTGCCCGTTGGCCAGCAGGAGCTTCGCGGTGTGGAAGAAGTGCAGGCCGAAGTCCACGAGCGCGCCGGAGGCCGGCTGCCCGTCCACCGTGACGTTGTGCTCCGGCAGGTGCCAGCCGCGGGGCCGGGTGACGACCACGGCGAGCGGGGCGTCCTGGCGCAGGGCGTACTGCTTGCCCTCCGGGGACGTGAAGCTCAGGGTGCCCCGGGCGGCGTCGCGCAGGTTGAGGACGCCGTCCACCTGGTTGTGCCAGGTGGGGCTCGAGGCGTCCTCGAGATCGGCGAGCCACACCTTGGCCCCGGAGTTCAGCGCGTTGATCGCCATCTTGGCCGGCGAGGCGGGCCCGGTCATCTCGACCCGGCGGTCCTGCAGGGCCGGCGGCGCCGGGGCGACCGTCCAGTCCCCCTCGCGGATCTCCCGGGTCTCCGGCAGGAAGTCCAGGGTGCCGGTCTCGGCGGCCCGGCGGCGGTTCTGCTCCCGGGCGCCGAGCAGCTCGGCGCGGCGGTCGGCGAAGTTGTGGTGCAGGGCCTCCACGAAGGAGAGGGCCTCGGCGGTGAGGATCTCGCTCGCGCGGTCCAGGCCGGCGGGGGTGGTGAACTCGATGGCCATGGTGGTCTCCGTTCGGTGCTGGGTTCGGTGGGCGTCGCCGCCCGTGGTGCCGGGCGGCGACGCCCGGTGGTGCGGACTCGGTGCCGCGCTGCTAGCGGGCGGCCACCGGTGCGAGCTGACGGGTGTCCTGCTGGGCCGCCTGCTGCACGGCCTCGGCCACGGCCGGCGCCACGTGCTGGTCGAAGACACTGGGGACGATGTAGCTCGCGTTGAGCTCGTCCTCGGCCACGCAGTCGGCGATGGCCTGCGCGGCGGCGACCAGCATGTCGGTGGTGATGTCGGATGCCCCGGCGTCGAGCAGGCCGCGGAACAGGCCCGGGAAGGCCAGGACGTTGTTGATCTGGTTCGGGAAGTCCGAGCGGCCGGTCGCGACCACCGCGGCGTGCTCCGCGGCGACGCCGGGATCGATCTCGGGGTCGGGGTTGGCCATGGCGAAGACGATCGCGCGGTCGTTCATGGCGGCCACGTCGGCCCCGTCGAGCAGGTCGGGGGCGGAGACGCCGATGAAGACGTCGCTGCCCACCACGGCCTCCTTGAGCGAGCCGGAGAACCCGGTCTCGTTGGTGTTCTCGGCGATCCACTGCCGGTGCGGGTCGTCGTAGCTCTCCCCGCGGTGGATCGCGCCCTTGCGGGAGCAGGCGATGATGTCCTGCACTCCCTGGGCCTTGAGGAGCTGGATGATGGCGTGCCCTGCGGCGCCCACCCCGGAGACCACGACCTTGATGTCGCCGATCTGCTTGTCCACCACGCGCAGGGCGTTGAACAGCGCGGCCAGGGCCACGATCGCGGTGCCGTGCTGGTCGTCGTGGAAGACCGGGATGTCGAGCTCCTCGCGGAGCCGGGCCTCGATCTCGAAGCAGCGCGGGGCCGCGATGTCCTCGAGGTTGATCCCGCCGTAGACAGGCGCCATGGCCTTGACGATGCGCACGATCTCGTCGGTGTCCGTCGTGTCGAGGCAGACCGGCCACGCGTCCACGCCGGCGAACGCCTTGAACAGGGCGGCCTTGCCCTCCATGACCGGCAGGGCGGCGGCCGGGCCGATGTCGCCCAGGCCGAGCACCGCGGTGCCGTCGGTGACCACGGCCACCGTGTTGCGCTTGATCGTCAGCCGCCGGGCGTCCTCGGGGTTGTCGTGGATGGCCATGCAGACCCGGGCCACGCCGGGGGTGTAGGCGCGGGAGAGGTCGTCACGGTTGCGCAGCGAGACGCGGGGGGTGACCTCGATCTTGCCGCCGAGGTGGATCAGGAACGTGCGGTCGCTGATCTTGCGCACCTGGACGCCGTCGAGCGCCTCGAGGGAGTCGCGCACCTCGTCGCGGTGGGAAGCGTCGGAGACGTTGCAGCTGACGTCGACGACGACGTGGTCTGCGTGGGACTCCACGATGTCGAGGGCGGTCACGGCCGCGCCGGCCCGAGCGGCGGCGGCGGCGAGCTCGCTGGTGACGGTGAGGCCTGCCGGGGCCTCCACACGCAGGATCATCGAGTATCCGGGACTGGGCGTGGCCATGGTTCCTCCAGGGGCTGTGGTGCGACCATTTCAGTCGCATCGTGGAATGAAACTTTCGTATTATGGATATTATGGGAGCCAGCCGAGGTTGGCAAGGATCTTTCGTGACACCTGTCACGGATCCGGCCACCGAGATCTCACCCGGCGCACGAGGCGGCCGGGCTGTACCGACGGGAGATGGCCATGACCACGACGACCACACGAGCCGGTTCGGGCGGGGTGCAATCGGTGGAACGCGTTTTCGAGCTCCTCGAGGTGATCACCGCGGCCGGTGGGGAGATGTCGCTCAGCGAGCTCTCCGCCGCTGTGAAGCTTCCGCTGCCCACCATCCACCGGCTGCTGCGCACGCTGGTGCCCTCCGGCTACGTCCGTCAGCTCCCCAACCGCAACTACGCGCTGGGGCCGCGGCTGATCCTGCTGGGGGAGGCCGCCGGGCGGCAGTTCGGTTCGGCGGCCCGTTCGCGTCTGGACGAGCTGGTGGCCGAGCTCGGCGAGTCGGCGAACATGGCCGTGCTCGACGGCCATGAGGTCGTCTACATCGCCCAGGCCCAGTCCAACCGGTCCATGCGCATGTTCACGGAGGTGGGCCGCCGGGCCGACACCCACGACACCGGTGTGGGCAAGGCCATGCTCGCCACCCTGCCGGACGAACGGGTCCGTGCCATCGTGGGCGCGGCGGGCATGGCCACGCCCACGCCCAAGAGCATCGGGACCCTCGAGGAGCTGTTCGCGGACCTCGACCGGATCCGGGAGCGCGGCTACGCGATCGACGACGAGGAGACCGAGCTCGGCGTGCGCTGCTTCGCGATGGCGGTGCCCGGGGCGCCGACCCCCACGGCGATCTCCGTCTCCGGACCGGTGTCCCGGGTGGACGAGGAGTTCGGCCGCCGGGCCGTGCCCGTGCTGCGCCGGGCGGCCGAGGCGATCGCCGCCGAGCTGATGCCCGTCACGGCCTGACTCCCGGGCGTCGCTGTCGGAGGCGGGTGCGGGATCAGGCGTCGCCGCCGGCGTTGCCGGTGGTGCCGGCGGTGACGTCGTCCAGGCGGTAGCGCTCGAACGCCCGGGCCGGGGCCCCGTCGTCCACCTCCCCCCGGTCGGCGAGCATCTGCAGCGCCCGCACCACGATGGAGTGCACGTCGATCCCGAACCAGCGCCGAGCCGCGGCGCGGGTGTCCGAGAAGCCGAAGTCGTCGGCACCCAGGGTGGCGAAGTCGTTCGGCAGGTACTGCCGGATCCGGTCCGGCAGCTCCGAGACGAAGTCCGTGGAGGCGATGACGGGCCCCTCCGCCCCTGCGAGCTGCTGGGTCACGAAGGGCACCCGGCGCGGTGCTGCCGGGTTGCGGAACGCCTCCTGCTCGGCGGCCAGGCCGTCGCGGCGCAGCTCGTTCCAGGAGGTCACCGACCACACGTCGGCGGAGACCCCCCACTCCTCGGCCAGCACCTGCTGGGCCTGCAGGGCCCACGGCACCGACACGCCCGAGCCGAGCAG
Source organism: Kocuria sp. CCUG 69068 (assembly GCF_020833785.1). Classification (NCBI taxonomy): domain Bacteria; kingdom Bacillati; phylum Actinomycetota; class Actinomycetes; order Micrococcales; family Micrococcaceae; genus Kocuria; species Kocuria sp. CCUG 69068. Next base: position 11,949 of record NZ_PDDL01000030.1, on the reverse strand, counting down.
CTGCACCTTCGGGCCGGGGTGCGCGGAGCCGGCGACCCGGTGGATGCCGCGCACGATGCCCTCGACGTCGACGTCCTCCGGCTCGGCCGGCTGCTGGTAGGGCTCGTTGTAGACCGTCAGGTAGTACATGACGTTCGGGTCCGCCGAGTCCGGGCCGTACATCTGCTCGAGGCCGTGCCGGACGATGTGGGCGATCTCGTAGCCGTAGGCCGGGTCGTAGCTGCGCACGGCCGGGTTCGTGCCGGCGAGCACGGGGGAGTGGCCGTCGGCGTGCTGGAGGCCCTCGCCGGTGAGCGTGGTGCGCCCGGCGGTGGCCCCGATGATGAACCCGCGGGTCATCTGGTCGGCGGCGGCCCAGAAGGAGTCGCCGGTGCGCTGGAAGCCGAACATCGAGTAGAAGATGTAGACCGGCACCATGGGCTCGCCGTGGGTGGCGTAGGCGGTGCCTGCGGCGGTGAACGCCGCCACGGAGCCGGCCTCGTTGATCCCCGCGTGCAGGATCTGGCCCTGTGGGGACTCCTTGTAGGCGAGCATCAGCTCGCGGTCCACGGAGAGGTAGTTCTGCCCGTTGGGGTTGTAGATCTTCGCCGTGGGGAAGAACGAGTCCATGCCGAAGGTCCGGGCCTCGTCGGGGACGATGGGCACGATCCGGTGGCCGAAGTCCTTGCTCCGCATGAGATCCCGCAGGACGCGCACGAAGGCCATGGTGGTGGCCGCCATCTGCTTGCCCGATCCCTTCTTGCCGGACCGGTAGGCGTCGTCGCCGGGCAGCACCACGGGGGCGTGCCGGGCCCGGCGCACGGGCAGGCCTCCGCCCAGCTCCCTGCGCCGCTCGAGAAGGTAGCGGATCTCCGGGGCGTCGGGGCCGGGGTGGTAGTACGGGACGCCGTAGAGGTCGTTGTCGATCTGCTCGTCGGTGACCGGGATGCGCAAAAGGTCGCGGAAGGCCTTGAGGTCCTCCAGGGTCAGCTTCTTCATCTGGTGGGTCGCGTTGCGCGCCTCGAAAGAGGCGCCCAGCCCGTAGCCCTTCACCGTCATCGCGAGCACCACCGTGGGCTTGCCCCGGAACTCGGTGGCCGCCCGGTAGGCGGCATAGACCTTCCGATAGTCGTGGCCGCCGCGCTTGAGGGCCCAGATCTCGTCGTCGGTCATGTCCGCGACGAGCTCCTTGGTGGTGGTGGACCGGCCGAAGAAGTGGTCGCGGACGAACCCGCCGGATTCCGCCTTGAAGGTCTGGTAGTCCCCGTCGAGGGTCTCGTTCATGACCCGGACCAGCTCGCCGTTCGTGTCGGCCGCCAGCAGGGGGTCCCACTCCCGTCCCCACAGCACCTTGACCACGTTCCAGCCGGCGCCGCGGAAGAAGGCCTCCAGCTCCTGGACGATCTTGCCGTTGCCGCGCACCGGCCCGTCCAGGCGCTGCAGGTTGCAGTTGATCACGAAGTTCAGGTTGTCCAGCTTCTCGTTGGCGGCCAGCTGCAGCAGCCCGCGCGACTCCGGCTCGTCCATCTCGCCGTCGCCCAGGAACGCCCAGACCTGCTGCTCGGAGGTGTCCTTGATCCCGCGGTGGTGCAGGTAGCGGTTGAACTGCGCCTGGTAGATCGCGTTCATCGGCCCGATGCCCATGGACACGGTCGGGAACTGCCAGAAGTCGGGCATGGAGCGGGGGTGCGGGTAGGACGGGATGCCGTCGCTGCCCTTGGACTTCTCCTGCCGGAACCCGTCCAGCTGCTCCTCGGTGAGCCGGCCCTCCAGGAACGCCCGGGCGTACATACCCGGGGAGGCGTGACCCTGGAAGAAGACCTGGTCCCCGCCGCCGGGATGGTCGGGGCCGCGGAAGAAGTGGTTGAAGCCGACCTCGTAGAGGGTGGCCGCGCCGGCGTAGGTGGAGATGTGACCGCCCACGCCGATCTCCGGGCGCTGGGCCCGGTGCACCATCACGGCGGCGTTCCAGCGCAGCCAGCGGCGGTAGGTGCGCTCGATCTCCTCGTCGCCCGGGAACTCCGGCTCCTGGTCCACGGGGATCGTGTTCACGTAGTCCGTGGTGACCGTCGGCGCGGCCGGGCCCGCGGACCCGGGTCGTGGTGCCGACGACTGCAGGAGGTACTGCGTCCGCTCCCGCACCTGCTTCTCGATGAGGTCCTCGAACGAACCCAGCCACTGCGCGGCTGCGGCCGATGTGCTGTCCGGGGCCTCGGGAGTCGGCCGGTTGCGGTGTTCAACCATGTGCTCAGGGGTCACGTCAACTCTTTCTCAGGGGTCATGGGTGGAGAAAGCCAGGGGTGGAGGAGAGGCGCGTCCGACCGGCCTCCTGCGGCGCCGGGATCCCCGGCGCCGCAGAAGACCGGTGGAGGTTCGCCGGCGGGTCAGTGCGCGGACGAGCCGCTCGAGCCGTCCTGGGGCTTGCAGACCCTGGTGTCGATGATCTCGCCGGCGGCGGTGATGACGGGCACCTCGTTGCCGTCGCAGTCCACGAGCTTGCCGTTCCTGACGGTGTCGCCCTCCTGGAGGTGGTCCTGCAGATGCTCGATGCTCTCGTAGCGCACCGCGCGCACCGGGGCGTTGGCGAAGACGGAGCCGGTGCCCCTCGGCGGATTGCCGGCGCGGAACTCGTTGAACAGGATGTTGAGCAGGATCGCCATCACGGCCGCCGAGCTGATGCCGGAGTGGAAGATCGTCTCGAACCAGGCCGGGAAGTTCGCGTAGATCTCGGGCACGGCGATGGGCAGCATGCCGAACCCGATGGAGGTGGCCACGATGATCAGGTTGGCGCCGTTGCCGAAGTCCACCTTCGCCAGGGTGCGGATGCCGGAGGCGGCCACGCTGCCGAAGAGCACGATGCCGGCCCCGCCGAGCACGGGCGGCGGGACCGCCGCGACGACCCGCCCGAGCACGGGCAGCAGGCCGAGGGTCACGAGGATGAGGCCGCCGGCCGTGACCACGAAGCGGCTCTTGACGCCGGTGATGGCCACGAGCCCCACGTTCTGGGCGAAGGCGCTCTGGGTGAAGCCGTTGAAGAGGGGGGCCAGGGCGGAGGAGGCCATGTCCGCGCGCAGGCCGTCGGCGATGCGCTTCTTGTCGACCTTCGTGTCGACGATCTCGCCGACCGCGATGATGTCGGCGGTGGTCTCGGTGAGGGTCACGAGGATGACGATGAACATCGAGAGGATGGCCGCCACCTCGAACACGGGGGGACCGAAGGCCAGCGGCTGCGGGACGGCGAAGATGTCGCCGCTGAGCACCTGGCTGAAGTCCGCCATGCCCAGCGCCGCGGCCGCGGCCGTGCCGAGCACCAGGCCGATGAGGATGGAGAGCCGGGAGATGGCGGCGCTGCCCAGCTTGGAGAGCAGCATGATGATGAGCAGGGTCAGGCCGGCCAGGGCGATGTTGCCGACCGAGCCGTACTCGGGGGACTGCGCGTTGCCGCCCATGGCCCACCGGGCCGCCACCGGGAACAGCGTGAGGCCGATGGACGTGATCACCACGCCGGTGACGACCGGCGGGAAGAAGCGGATGATGCTCACGAAGAACGGTGTGATGAGGAAGCCGACGACCGAGGCGACGATGACGGCGCCGAAGACGGCCTGGATGCCGCCGCCGCTCTGGACGATCGCGGTCATGGTGGCCACGCCGGCGAAGGAGGTGCCCTGCACGAGCGGCAGCTGCGAGCCGAAGAACTTGAGGCCCCAGGACTGCAGGACCGTGGCGAGTCCGCCCACGAACAGCGAGGCCGCGATGAGCAGACCCTGCTCCTGCGGGGTCATGCCGGCGACCCCGCCGATGATGAGCGGCGGGGCGATGATGCCGCCGTACATGGTGAGCACGTGCTGCAGCCCGTAGCCGAGGCTGGCGCCCGCGCCGAGGTACTCGTCCTCGGGGCGGGCGCGGGTGGTGGTGGGCGGCTCAGCGGTGCGTGACCTGGCCATGGTGTTCTCCTAAGGATCCTGGTGACGGGAGAGACCCGGTGCCGGCGAAGGGGCGGGACCGGGGCGGAGCGAGGAGGTGGAGAGGTGCGCGATGCGCGGTGGGCGCCGCGGGGCGCCGGGTGAGCCGGCAGCGTGGGCGCCGCCCGCAGGAGGGTGCGGGGGTCCGCCGTCGTCGCGCACGGACGACGACGGACCCCGGCCGGTGCCGCCGTGGGCGGCACCGGGGAGTGCGGTGCTCAGCAGAAGCCTGCGATGCCCATCCAGGCGGACTCGTTCTCCGCGGCTCCCTTGCGCTGGATCGTGGCCTCGATGAGTCCGTAGGGGCGGTCGGCCGCCCAGTGGGTCTCCTTGTCGTTCTCGAGGCCGCAGAAGCCGAGGTCGTACACGAAGTGGTGCTTGTTCGGGCACGAGAACTTGATCTCGTCGATCTCCGGGTGGGCCTCGATGACGGCCTTGCCCATCAGGTAGAGGGTCTCCTGCAGGGCCTTGGAGTAGTGGTCGGTGAACTTGGTCAGGATGATCTTCTTGACGTTCTCGTAGACGGCGTCGTAGTCCACGTCGGTGGTGTTGTAGCGCCACCGGGTGGCCACGTCCGTGGACATGATCCGGTCCTCGGTCTCGGGCAGGACCGTGTACTTGTCCTTCGGGTAGCCCGTGAAGCCGGACTGCGTGGACTTCAGGACCGTGAGGTCCTTGAACCCGGCGATCACCGTGCGCTCCTCGCCGTCGGCGACGACCACCGCGGTGCGCACCTCGTCCTTGTGCTGCACGAAGCAGTGGTCGTGGTCGTTGATGCGGTTCCACGCGTACTCCTGGGCCGCCCAGCGACCACCGGTGATCCACTCGAACTCGCCGGTGAAGTGGTCGGCGAGCTTGAGCAGGAACTGCTCGGGGGACTCGATCCCGTACTGCTGGGCGAAGGCGAACACGGTCTGCTTCTGCGTGTCCGTGGGCACGCAGTGGGCGTTGTCGCCGAGGGTGTGCACCTCCTCCAGGTCGCCGCGCAGCTGCGAGGTGACCACGAGGTCGCGGATCTCGTGGCGGTCGGTGTCGCGGTTGATGCGCACCACGTGGTTCTCGGCCTTGCCGTACTGGTTCTTGCCCAGGACGACGGTGTCCGTGGTCTTCTCGGTGATGACGTCGGTCATAACGTTTCTCCTTGCACTCGAGGTTTCTGCTGATCGGGGCGGTCGAAGACGGGCTGACCCGTCGACTCCTGGGTCAACTGCCCCGGTAGGTGGAAAAGGCGAACGGGCTCAGCAGGAGCGGCACGTGGTAGTGCCTCTCCTCGGCCTGCACCGTGAAGTTCACCGTCACGAACGGGTAGAACGTCGGCTGGTTCCGGCCGGCGAAGTACTGTCCCGTGGCGAAGGTGATCCGGTAGTCGCCGGATTCCAGGGTCTCTGGGCCCAGTTCGGGCACGCGTCCGTCGGCGTTGGTCTCGGCGGTCGCGATGGAGGTGCCGTCGGCGGCCTCGAGGGCCACGGCGATCCCCTGGGCGGGGGTGCCGGTGACGGAGTCGAGGACGTGGGCGGTGACGTAGCTCATGGGGTGACGAGTCCTTCGAGTCGGAGGAGGGCGATCTGGCGCAGCTGGTCGGCGACCACGGCCTGCTCCGTCCCGGGGTCGTTGTCCATGCGGGCGGAGAGCTGGTCGAGGATCTCCTCGGGGCTGCGCCCGGCGGCGCGGATGAGGAACACCTGGCCGAACCGCTCCTCGTAGGCGAGGTTGCCCTCGCGCAGGCGCTGCTGGACGTCGGTGTCCGTGGGGTCGACCGCGGACTGCTCCGCTCGCGACAGCCCGGCCTCCGCGTGGTCGCCCTCGGCCCGCTCGCCGATGCGAGGGTGGTGGGACAGGGCTCTCTCGATCTCCTCGGCGCCGAACGGTTTCGCGGCCGTCCGGGCCGTGCTGAGCAGGGCATCATGGTGGGCGTAGGGCCGGGCGTCGACCACGGCCTCCACCCAGCGCGGGATGTCGAGCGCCGGACGGACGACCTCGGCCGCCTGGGTCCTGTTGAGGGAGTTGAACGCGGTGAGCTTCATGGAGTGTGCCTGTCACCTCTCTGTATTCCGTAATGTGGAAGAAAACTTTCACTGCGTATAGTGAACTGGCTCACAAGCTGGAAGTCAATGGTCGCATCCTTGTGTTACTGATTTTTTGCAGAGAGATGCCGGGAGTGAAACTTCGGTTTCACCGCGGGGCAGGAGGATTGCGGCCATGCCGAGGGAGTGCGGAAGGAACGTCATGGATGGAGCAGGGGATCGGCACGGCGGTCCGGGTGCGGAGGACAAGGTGCTCGTGGTGACGGGAGCCGGTTCGGGGATCGGCCGCGCGGTGGCGCGCGCCTTCCTGGCGGCCGGGTGGGTGGTGGTGCTGGCCGGCCGGCGGCGTGCCGCCCTGGTGGAGACCGCCGAGGCCGCACCCGGTGCCCGGATCGTCCCGGTGGATGTGGCCGACGCCGAGAGCGTGGCCTCGGCCTTCCGGGGGATCGAGGAGCTGACCGGGCGGATCGACGTCCTGTTCAACAACGCGGGCACGTTCGGGCCCCGCGGTGGGGCGGACGAGATCGATCCCGACGAGTGGCAGCGCACCCTGCAGGTCAACCTGACCGGGACGTTCCTGTGCTCGGCACAGGCCGTCCGGATCATGAAGCGGCAGCAGCCCCGGGGTGGGCGGATCATCAACAACGGCTCGATCTCCGCGCACGCGCCCCGGCCCCTGTCCGCGGCCTACACCGCGAGCAAGCACGCGGTCACCGGCCTCACCCGGTCCCTGGACCTGGACGGGCGCCCCTACGGCATCACCTGCGGGCAGATCGACATCGGCAACGCGGCCACGGAGCTGCTGGCGGGCCTGGGCACGGACGGCGGCGCCCTGCAGGCCGACGGCACGCTGCGACCGGAACCGAGCTTCCCCGTCGAGGAGGTGGGGCGGGCGGTGCTGATGATGGCCGAGCTGCCCGCCTCCGCCACGGTGAACTCGCTCGTGCTGACCGCCTCGGGGATGCCGTTCGCCGGTCGCGGCTGACGGATCGGTGCCGCACTCCGCGCCGGGGACCTCCGCGACGCTGTCTCCGCGACACTGTCTCCGGGGGCACCCGTTCTCGCGACCCCTCTTGACGAGCGCCCCAGGAGGTACTAATTTCATATTGTGGAAACTTAATTCCATAGTACGAATCCTGGAGGAACCCGTGAACCACACCGCGCCGTCGCCCGCACCCGCGATCTTCTTCGACTACACCGCCATCGACTGCGACCCGGACCTCAGCCGCCCGCTGCACCGGCACCGGCGGACCGCACCGCTGTGGGCGCTCGCGGTGTCCTCGGCCTGCGTGGGCGCGATGGTGGGCCGCGCGGCCGCTCGACGCCTCCCGTAACCACGTCCTCCAGGAGCCGGTGCAGACCAGCGCGCCGGCTCGCTCCACCGATCCACCCCTCGAGGAGAACCCATGACCCAGCAGATCCGGACCGGCCGGCAGGCCCCCGACCTCGCACTGACCGACCACGAAGGACAGCAGGTCCGGCTCTCCGAGCTGCGCGACCACAAGGTGATCGTCTACTTCTATCCCAAGGCCTTCACCCCCGGCTGCACCTCCGAGGCGTGCGACTTCCGGGACAGCCTCGCCTCGCTCCAGCACCTGGGCTACACCGTGCTCGGGGTCTCCGGGGACGACCTTGAGACCCTGTCCCGATTCGCCGAGGAGTACCACCTTCCCTACCGGCTGCTCTCCGACCCCGACGGTCAGGCCGCCCGGGCATGGGGTGCCTGGGGGGAGAAGACGGTCAACGGGGAGACCCGGACCGGCCCGCTCCGCTCGACCTTCGTCATGGAGCAGGACGGCACCGTGAGCTCCGCGGAGTACAACGTCCAGGCCGAGGGCCACGTCAAGAGCCTGCGGGAGCGGCTGGGCGCCTGAGCCGCACCGGTCGTCGGACCCGGATGGGCTCAGGCCCGGAAGGTCAGCTCGGTGCAGAGGTCGTCGCCGAGCACGAAGCGGCGCACCGGGGCGCGCAGCGCCCCGGAGAGGTGGTCCGCGCCGGGGAACCGGATGCCCGGCACCCCGTCCCCGATGAGCATGGGTGCGGTGGTGAGGTAGAGACGGTGCAGCGTCCCGGCCGCGAGGAACCCCGAGACGGTGCGCCCGCCGCCCTCCACGAGCACCCGCCGCAGGCCCCGCCGGGCCAGCGCCTCGAGCACGGCCCGGGGTGCCAGCCCGTGCTCGCCCACGGGCACCCGCAGCACCGCGACGTGCGGCGCCGGCGCCGCGGGCACGTCCGCGTCCTCGCCCACGACCCACAGCGTGGGCGCGGCTCCGTCCGTGAGCACGGCCGAGGTCAGCGGGGCGCGCGCCGAGGGGTCCAGGACCACCCGGGTGGGATGGGGGCCGGGCACGGCGCGGACGGTCAGCCGGCAGTCGTCGGCGACCACGGTGCCGACGCCCACGACCACGGCCTCCACAAGTGCGCGCAACCGGTGCAGGTGCTCCCGGTCCTCCGGGCCGGTCACGAACTCGGCGTGCCCGGTGCGCGAGGCGATGAACCCGTCCAGGCTCTGTCCCAGCTGGGCGAGGACGAGGGGGCCCCGGTGCGCCACGAGCGGTCCGTAGCGTTCGACGAGCTCCGCCCCCGGCGGCGGCACGGGGCCGGTCCGGCCGGCGAGCAGCGCCTCCCAGGCGGCGGCGGGGGAGGCGTCCGGGGCGGCCGGGCCGGAGGCGTCGTCGTCCGCGGGCGGTGGGGCGGCCCCGGTGCCGCGGGGCGCGGAACTGTCGATCACGGGATCAGTCCCGGGCGAGGAACCGGTCCCGTGCCGTCTCCGCGGCGATGGCCCGCAGGCGGTCGTACTGGTCGGCGGCCCCGGCCTCGAGGGTCCTCAGCTCCTCGGCGTCGAGGCGCGGCTCGGCGGGGGCGAGCTCCAGGAGCGTGACCCACATGCTGCGCTTGGCGACCACCAGGGACTGCAGCATCTCGAGCTCACCGTGGGCGGCGATGCCGGTCCGCTCCCGGATCCGGCTCAGCGGATTGAGCCGGGAGGCAATGCCGGTGACGGTTCCGAGCCCCTTGGCCACCGTGCGCCGGCCGGAGCCCAGACGGTCGATCATCGCCTCGAGGCGGCCGATGTCGTCCTTGATCTCGTCGACGAACGCCGCGAACCGGCCCTCGTAGGGGGTGCCGGCCCACGTGGTGGCCGCCTCGTCGAAGAGCCGCACCCCGGAGAGGGCCCCCATGTAGTGCCCGAGCATGTAGGCCTCGAGCTTGTCGGACCGGACTCCGGCGCCCGCGGCGCCGTTCGGGCCGGTGGGCGGCTGCTCGCTCATCTGCTACTCCTCGCTCGTGGGAAGGGCGTCGCCGGGGCCCAGCACGGATCTCCCCGGGGCCACCAGCCTACTGACTCCGTCCCCCTCGCGGCAGGAGGGGTGCGGCGGGACGGGGTGCGGGGCCGCCGGGCCGGGCGGAAACCATAAGGGATGTGACTATCATGGGGCGCATGACTGAGAACGCGAGCGGATCCCCGGACCCCGACGAGCAGCAGACCATCGGCGCCTCCAGCCCTGAGCCGGGCAGCGGGCTCGACCGCGACCCGGACGAGTGGGCCACCGGCGAGGAGCCGATGACCAGCGCGCAGCGCAGCTACCTCGACACCCTGGCCCGCGAGGCCGGCGAGGAGCTGCCGGCGGACCTCACCAAGGCCGAGGCGTCCAAGCACATCGACCGCCTGCAGGGCGAGAGCGGCAGGGTCCAGGACCAGTAGGTCCTGCACCGGCGGAGGGGGAGCACCGTGAAGATCGTCGTCCTGGGAGCCACGGGCAACGTGGGCACCGCGGTGCTCCGCCGGCTGCACGCCGCGCCGGAGGTCACCCACATCGTCGGAGTCTCCCGCGAGGGGCCCGAGCGGGGCGGGGAGCCCTACGACGGCGTGGAGTGGCACACCGTCGACGTCGCCGCGAAGGAGTCCACCGCGGCGCTGGCGGAGATCATGGCCGGCGCGGACGCCGTGATCCACCTCGTGTGGCTCATCCGCCCGAACCGGGACTTCGCGCTGATGCACGAGACGAACGTGGACGGCCTCGTCCACGTGCTCGACGCCGTGGTGCTCGCCGGCGTGCCCCAGATCGTCTACCCCTCCTCGCTCGGCGCCTACAGCCCCGGCCCCAAGGACCGGGCCGTGGACGAGTCCTGGCCGGTCGGCGGGGTCGAGACCTCGCACTACAACGTGCAGAAGGCCGAGACGGAGGCGCTGCTCAACCGGTTCGAGGAGGCCCACCCCGGGATCGTGGTGACCCGGCTGCGGCCCGGCTTCCTGTTCCAGGCGGACGCCGCCCCCGAGATCGGGGACTACTTCTTCGGCGCCCTCGTGCCCAGGAAGCTCATCGCCCGGCTGCGCCTGCCCGTGCTGCCGTTCCCCGAGAAGTTCCGCTTCCAGACGCTGCACACCGACGACGTCGCGGACGCGTTCTGGCGGGTCGTCCAGCACCGGGCCGGCGGGGCGTTCAACGTCGCCGCCGAGCCGGTGCTCGGCGCCGACGGCGTGGCGCAGGTGCTCGGCGCCCGGCGCGTGCTGCCCGTGCCGCCGGCCCTGGTGCGCGCGCTCGTGGCGATCACCTACCGGCTGCGGCTGCAGCCCACCGACCCCGGCTGGATCGACCTGGCCGGCGCCGTGCCGATCATGGACACCACGCGGATCCGCGAGGTCACCGGCTGGTCGGAGAGCGTGAGCTCGCTCGAGGCGCTGCGGGAGCTCGTCGACCACCTGGACGGCCGGGAGGGCCTGGGCAACAAGGAGCACCGGCCCAAGTCGCCGCTGGTCTGACCGCGCCGGCCCCGCCGGGCGGGTCCGTGGACCCGGACGTCCCGCGGGTCAGCGGTCCCGGCGCCGGAGCACGGCCAGCACCGCGCTGATCAGCACCATGGCGCAGGCCGCGCCGACCGCGGCGGCGAACGCGCCCCGGCGCCCGGCGGTCTCGGCCAGGAGCCCGGCCGACGCCGCGCCCACGGCGGAGCCGAGGACCACGCCGCTCGCGAGCATCGTCATGACCGTGCCCAGCCGCTCCGGCCGGGCGACGTCCCCGCCGATGGTGTAGATCGTGACCATGGCGGGCCCCAGCGGCAGACCGGCGAGCAGCAGCACCACGAGCATCGACCCGATCCCGCTCGGCAGCAGGAACAGCAGGCTCAGGGCGGCCATGGCGCCGGAGCTGACCAGCCAGCGGGAGGCGGGCCGGAAGCGCTGCGGCCACCACGCCACCGACAGGGCCGCGGCCGCCGAGCTGATGCCGAGCACGGCGTAGAGCAGACCGGTCGCGCTCTGGATCCCGAACTCGCCGCCGAAGGCGTTGAGACCGTTCTGCACGGCGCCGAAGAACGCACCCATGGCTACCATCCCCAGGACGGGGAGCAGCACGAGGACCCGCTCCCGGACGGGAACGGGACGGGCCGCCGCACGGCGCCGGTCCTCGCGCGAGACGGCTGGGACCGCCAGGCGCGTGGGGTGCACGGCGAAGGTCGTGACCATGGTGAGGGTCAGGACGGCCGCGAGGACGAAGGGGGACCAGGGGGCGACCAGGGAGGCCAGGACACCGACCAGGGCCGGGCCGAGCACGAAGGTCAGCTCGTCGGCGGTGGACTCGTAGGACAGGGCGGTGTCCAGCTCGCGCCGGTTCCCGCCGACCAGGCCGCGCCACCGCACCCGGGCCAGCGGGCCGACCTGGGGGCAGGTGGCGCCCACGAGCAGGGACGCGCCGACGAGCAGCGGCACGGCCGGCGCGTCCGGGCCCGCGGGGGCGTGGGCGGTGACCAGCAGCAGCGCGATGGCCACGGCGTGGGCGAGGGCGGAGACCAGCAGCACGGCCTGCTGGCCCAGGCGGTCGGCGAGGTGGCCCATCAGGGGCCCGCCCAGCGCCGAACCGACCCCGACGGCGCCGGCGGCCAGCCCTCCGACGACGTAGGAGCCGCTGACGGCGGTGGCGAGGGTGAGCGCCCCGACGGTGAGCATGGCCAGGGGCAGGCGGGCCGCGAAGGCGATCGGCAGG
>NZ_PDDL01000003.1:0-77974 GCF_020833785.1 Kocuria sp. CCUG 69068 | reverse complement strand
GACCGGCGCCCGGCCGCCCGGCGGCCACGCGCCGACGGCTGAGCGCCCGCCGCCGGCTGCGGCTGCGGCCACCGTTCCCCGCCTTCCCGGGGCCTCCCGCTGCGGCTGGGCAGCGGAGGCCGATTGCTGAGAGCAGAAAGCACGCTGTCCTTCTTGTCAGCGCGCGGCGACAGCAGGAGACTGTTCGACGGACACCGGGCCCGGACGAGCTCCTCCCGGCCCTCCCTGTCAGCCCCTGGCTGTCTCCCCACGAAAGGCACGGTCCATGACGCAGTCCACGACGCAGTCCCCGACCCTCACCCTGCACGACGGCAGGACCATCCCCCAGCTCGGCTACGGCGTGTGGCAGGTCGACGCCGACATCGCCGAGGACGTGGTGGGCCAGGCCCTCGAGGCCGGCTACCGCCACATCGACACCGCCATGATCTACGGCAACGAGGAGGGCGTCGGCCGGGCGATCGCGAACAGCGGCATCCCGCGCGACGAGATCTTCGTGACCACCAAGCTGTGGAACGACGACCACGGCCACGACTCCGCGCTGAAGGCCATCGACGCCTCCCTGGAGCGTCTCGGCCTGGAGTACGTCGACCTGTACCTCATCCACTGGCCCACCCCGAAGCGCGGGAAGTACCTGGAGACCTGGAAGGCGTTCCAGGAGATCCGGGAGAGCGGCAAGGCCCGGTCCATCGGCGTCTCGAACTTCCCGCAGGAGGAGCTCCAGGAGATCATCGACGCGACGGGCGTGGTCCCCGTGGTGAACCAGGTGGAGCTGCACCCCTACTTCAACCAGTCCGCACTGCGGGACTTCAACGCCTCGCACGGCATCCTGACCGAGGCCTGGTCCCCCCTGGGCCAGGGCGGCGACCTGCTGAAGGACCCGGTGATCGACTCGATCGCCCGCAAGCACGGCGCCACCCCGGGACAGGTCATCATCGCGTGGCACCTGGCGATCGGCAACGTGGTCTTCCCCAAGACCGTCACGCCGGAGCGGATCCGCGAGAACTACGCGGCCCTCGACGTCCGGCTCGACGACGAGGACGTCCGGGCGATCAGCGGCCTCGACAACGGCGGGCGGATCGGCTCCGACCCGAAGGACTTCAACTGAGTCCTGGCTCCTTCCCCGGCGACGCCCACCGGGGGTGAGCGCGACGGGGCCGCCGGCCGCGGGCGCGCACCGATTGGTGCTCGACCGCCCGGCAGGCCGATCATGGTGCGCATGACTTCCCACACCCCCCGCGCGGCGGACGGCGCCACCGGCGCCCCCGACCCGCGCGACCACCACGACAACCGCCCCGGCGCGGAGCTCCCCCGCCCCGGCGCCCGGTCCTTCTTCGGCCAGCCGCGCATGCTGGCGAACCTGTTCAGCGTCGAGCTGTGGGAGCGCTTCTCCTTCTACGGCATGCAGGGCATCGTCCTGCTGTACATGTACTTCGCCACCACCGAGGGCGGGCTCGGCATCGACCGCGCCACGGCCGCGGGCATCGTGGGCGCCTACGGCGGCGCCGTCTACCTGTTCGCCATCCTGGGCGGGTGGGTCGCCGACCGGCTCCTCGGCTCCGAGCGGACGATGTTCCTCAGCGGCGTCCTCATCATGGCCGGCCACGTCTCGCTGGCGCTGATCCCCGCCGTCGCGGGTCTCACGATCGGCCTCGTCCTCATCGCGATCGGGTCCGGGGGGCTCAAGGCCACGATCACCAATCTCGTGGGTGCCCTCTACGACCGCCAGGACCCGCGCCGCGACGCCGGCTTCTCGATCTTCTACATGGGCGTGAACATCGGCGGACTCCTCGGGCCGCTCCTGACCGGCTTCGCGCAGAAGACCTGGGGCTTCCACCTCGGCTTCGGCCTGGCCGCGGTGGGCATGGCCTTCGGCCTGGCCCAGTACGCCCTCGGGCGCAGGAGGCTTCCCGCAGAGGTCCACCACGTGCCCAACCCCCTGCCGCGCGAGCAGTACGGGAAGTGGGCGGGGATCGCCGCGGCGGCGATCGCCGTCGTCGTGGCCGCCGCCCTCACGGGGGTGCTCAACGCGGCCAACCTCGCCGACGTCGTGGTGGGGGTGATCGTGGTGGCGGCCGTGGCGCTGTTCGTCCTCCTGCTCACCAGCAAGAAGGTCGACGACGACGAGCGCTCCCGCGTGCGGGCGTTCATCCCGCTGTTCATCGGCTCGGCCGCGTTCTGGGCGCTGTTCCAGCAGCAGTTCACGGTCATCACGATCTACTCGGACACCCGGCTGGACCGCGCGCTCGGCGACTGGACCATGCCGATCTCCTGGGTCCAGTCCTTCAACCCCTTCTTCATCATCCTGCTCGCGCCGGTGTTCGCGGTGCTGTGGACGAAGCTGGGCGACCGCCAGCCCGGCACGCCCACCAAGTTCGGCCTCGGCATCGTGCTGATGGGATCGGCGTTCCTGATCTTCCTGCCCATGGTCGGGGTGTCCTCGGTGCCGGTCCTGTGGGCCGCGCTGATCCTGCTGGTCGCCACCCTGGGCGAGCTGATGGTCTCCCCGGTGGGCCTGTCCCTGTCCACCCGGCTGGCCCCGCGGGCCTATCCCGTGCTGATGGTCGCCCTCTTCTACCTGTCGGTGGCCCTGGGCACGGCCCTGTCCGGCGCGCTGGCCGGCTACTACAGCGAGCAGACCGAGGCCGCCTACTTCGGGATCCTGGGCGCCGTGACCATCGTCGTCGGCGCCGCCCTGCTCGTGCTGTCCCCCTGGATCCGGCGGATGATGCGCGGGGTGCGCTGACGGCCGTGCCGGGCACCCGCCGTCAGGGACCGGTCGGTGCGCGGAGGATGCCGCGCACCACCTCGGCGGCGGGGACCTCCTGTGCGGCCGCGAACTGCGGACCGGCCCACAGGGCGATGGCCTCGGGGTCCCCGGCCTGCGCCGCGGCCGCCCTGATGGGCTTGGTCATCTGATTGACCTGGGGATATGCCGCTGGGGCCATATTCGTGAAGCGGTCGAGGAAACCGTTGCGCACCCCGCGCGCCAGCCGTCCCGAGAACGCGCGGGTCACGGCGGTCTCCGTGTAGCGGCCCGAGCCGAGGGCCTCCCGGTACGCGGCGGACGTCCCCGCCTCGTGTGTGCGCAGCAGCAGCGTGCCGACCTGCACGGCGTCCGCCCCGGCGGTCAGGGCCGCGTCCGCGTCCGCCGCGGAGGCGATGCCGCCCGCGGCCACGAGCGGGACGTCCACGGCGGCGCGGACCGCGGCGACGAGCTCCACCAGGGGCTCCTCGCCCGGGACGTCCTCCGCGCGGTGGGTGCCCCGGTGCCCGCCGGCCGCCGGGCCCTGGACCGTCAGCAGGTGGGCACCGGCCCGCACGGCGGCCTGGGCCTCCGGGACCGAGGTCACCGTGACGGACGTCGTGGTGCCCACCGCCGCGAGCCGCGCCAGCACGGAGACCGCGGGGAGCCCGAAGGTGAACGAGACGACCGGGACCCGCAGCGCCTCGACGAGCTCGAGCTTGGCGGCCCACCCGTCGTCGTCGGCGGGGTCCGTGTCCGGCAGCTCCACCCCGTACCGGCGGGCCGTGTCTTCCAGCGCCTCCCGGTAGGCCGCGACCGACCGGTGCACGGCGGGGTCGACCGCCGTCCCGGGGGCCGCGGTGTTCGCCGCCTGCGGGACGAACAGGTTCACCCCGAACGGGCCGTCCGTGCGCGCCCGGACCTCCTCGACGTCCGCGCGGACGCCCGCCGCGGGACGGTTGCCGGCGGCCAGGAAGCCCAGGCCGCCGGCGGCCGTGACCGCCGCGGCCAGCGCCGGGGTCGAGGGCCCGCCGGCCATCGGGGCGCCCAGGAAGGGGAGGCGGAGTTCGGTCAGCCGGAAGCGGGGCGCTGTGCTCGTCATGGTCCCAGGCTAGGAACACGGCGGCTCGTCGTCACCACCTGGGCCGGGCGCGGGGCGTGGCATAGGCTGTGGCCACGGTCACCGCACGCCGGGGCCCGCCAGCCCGTCACCACCGATTCGAGGCATCCGATGGCCCAGTCAGCCGAATCCGGGACCCGGTCCCGCCCCCAGCCGGAGCTCAAGCGCGTCATGGGCCCCGGCCTGCTCCTGCTGTTCATCGTGGGCGACATCCTCGGCACCGGGGTGTACGCCCTCACCGGGAACATCGCCGGAGAGATCGGCGGCGCCGCGTGGGCCCCGATCCTCGTGGCGTTCCTCGTGGCGACCATCACGGCCTTCTCCTACCTCGAGCTCGTGACCAAGTACCCCGGCGCCTCGGGCGCAGCGCTGTACACGCACAAGGCCTTCGGCATCCACTTCATCACCTTCCTCGTGACGTTCGCGGTGCTCAGCTCGGGCCTGACCTCCGCCTCGACGGCGGCCTCGGCCGTGGCCTCGAACTTCGCCCGCGGCTTCGGGCTGGAGGTGGACACCACGACCATCACCGTGATCGCCGTGATCTTCATCGCGATCCTCGCCGCCATCAACATCCGCGGCGTCACCGAGGGCCTCGCGTTCAACGTGGTGCTGACGTCGATCGAGCTCACCGGCCTGCTCATCGTCATCCTCGTGGGGTTCTGGGCGGCGTTCCAGGGCCAGGCCGACTTCAGCCAGACGATGGTGTTCGAGACCTCGGAGGACAAGGGCATCTTCCTGGCCCTCACCGCGGTGACCTCGCTCGCGTTCTTCTCCTTCGTGGGCTTCGAGGACTCCGTCAACATGGTCGAGGAGACCAAGAACCCCAGCCGCGACTTCCCGCGCGTGATGCTCTTCGGCCTCGGCCTGACGGGCGTGGTCTACATCCTGGTCTCGATCTTCACCGTGGCGGTCGTCCCCATCGGCGTGCTCGGGGAGTCGACCACGCCGCTGCTGGACATGGTCCGGATCGGCGCCCCCAACATCCCCATCGACACGATCTACCCGTTCCTGACGATCTTCGCCGTGGCCAACACCGCCCTGATCAACATGCTCATGGCCTCCCGGCTGCTCTACGGCATGGCCCGCCAGGGCGTGCTGCCGGACTTCCTGGGCCACGTCCTGCAGGGCCGGCGCACCCCCTGGTCGGCCATCGTGTTCACGAGCCTTCTCGCCATGGCGCTGATCGTCGTCATCAACAACATCCTCGGCAGCGGCACGGCGAGCGCCCTCGGCGGCACCACGGCCCTTCTCCTCCTGGGCGTGTTCACCATCGTCAACGTCGCGGCGATCATCCTGCGCAAGGACCACAGCCCCACCCACGACTACTTCCACGCCCCCCGGGTCCTGCCCTACCTGGGCGCGATCACCTGCGCCTACCTCGTGGGGCCCTGGGCACAGGACCTCGTCGAGTACCAGATCGCCGTGGTCCTGCTGCTGATCGGGCTGGGCCTGTGGATCGTCAACTTCGTCTACGACCGCCTGTTCCTCGGCCGCAAGGTGCGGTTCGAGCACCCGGAGGCCCTCGCCCGCATGGAGGACGAGCCCGCGGACCAGGACCCCCACCGCGGTCCCTGACCCGTTCCGCCCCACCGTGCCGCTACCCCAGGAGAACCCGTGACCGTCGTCGTCGGATACATGCCCACCGCCCCCGGACACGCGGCGCTGGACGCCGCCATCCTCGAGGCAGAGCGCCGCGGCACCGACCTGGTGGTGGTGCAGCCGCGGCCGAGGCGCCACCAGCCGCCGGAGATCGAGGCAGACATCGACGTGGAGCGGGAGAAGCTCGCCCGTGCCGGAGTGCGCTACGAGCTGCGGGAGCCCGACCACGACAGCGACCCCGCCGACGTCATCCTCGACACCGCCCGCGAGCACGGGGCCGAGCTCATCGTGCTGGGCATCCGGCGCCGCTCCCCCGTGGGCAAGATCATCATGGCGAGCACCGCCCAGCGCGTCCTGCTCGAGAGCCCCTGCCCGGTGCTGTGCGTCAAGGCCGTCTACGACTGAGCCCGGGATTTTATTTCTGTTTTCGAAATATTAGTCTGGTCCCAGACCCCGGCGCCTCCGGTCCCGCGGTGGGGTCCGTCGGTCGCCGCGGCTCCGACCTGCTCCTGCCGCTCGTGAAAGGCACGCCATGACCACCCCGGCCCCCACCGCGTCCCGTCCTGCCCCGTGGGCCGAGGCCCCAGGGTCCCCCGCACCCCCGCGGCGCTCCCGCTGGACCACGCTGCTGCGGATCCTGCTGCCGGCGCTGCTGATCGTCGGGTGGCTCGCGGTGGCCGGCGTGGGCGGGCCGTACTTCGGGAAGATCTCCGAGGTCTCGACCAACGACCAGTCCAGCTTCCTGCCCGAGTCCACCGAGTCCACGCAGGTCACCCGGCTGCTGGGCGAGTTCCGGGACTCGGAGGCGATCCCCGCGATCGTCCTCCTCGCCCGGGAGGGCGGGCTGACCGCCGCCGACCGGGCGTGGGCGGAGGACGCCGCCGCGGCGGTGCAGGAGAGCGGCCTTGCCGAGGGGCAGACCTCGCCGCTGATCCCGTCCGAGGACGGAGAGGCCTTCCAGCTCGTCGTCCCCCTGTCCGACGGCGAGGTCGTCGACGACGTCGAGGCGCTCGCGGATCGGTTCGAGACGGACCGGCCGGAGGGCCTGCAGAGCTACGTGACGGGCCCCGCCGGGTTCACGGCCGATCTCGTGGCCGGTTTCGAGGGCATCGACGGGATCCTGCTGGGCGTGGCGCTGGCCGTGGTGTTCGTGATCCTCCTCGTGGTCTACCGCTCCCCCGTGCTGCCCGTCCTGGTGCTGCTGACCTCGGTCTTCGCCCTCAGCGCCGCCATCCTGGTCGTGTACTGGCTGGCGGCCAACGAGCTCGTGACCATCAGCGGCCAGGTGCAGGGCATCCTGTTCATCCTCGTGGTCGGCGCCGCCACCGACTACTCGCTGCTCTACACGGCCCGGTACCGGGACGCCCTCCTGCACCACCGGGGACGGGCGGACGCGACCCGGGCGGCCCTCAAGGGCTCGGTCGAGCCGATCGTCGCCTCCGGCGCCACCGTCATCGCGGGCCTGCTGTGCCTGTTGCTCTCGGACCTCGCCTCGAACAAGGCGCTGGGCCCGGTGGCCTCCGTCGGCATCGTGATGTCCGTCCTGGCGGCCCTGACCTTCCTGCCCGCGGTCCTCTACGCCACGGGACGGGGGGCCTTCTGGCCGTTCCGGCCCCGCTACGACGCCTCGGGCGCGGAGCGCGTGCGCGTGGTCGAGCACGGGGCCGGCACCCGCCCGACCGTCGAGGGGCGCGGCGTGTGGGCCTCGGTGGCCCGGTTCGTGGCCCGCGCCCCGCGGGCGATCTGGGTGGTGACCACTGTGGTGCTCCTCGCCCTCGCCGGGTTCAGCACCCAGTTCGAGGCCTCGGGCGTGGAGCAGAGCGAGCTCGTGCTCGGCGAGTCCCAGGCGCGGGACGGCCAGGAGACCCTGGCCCAGCACTTCCCCGGCGGCTCCGGCAGCCCCGCGGTCCTGCTGGTCCCGACCGGTTCCCTGGACGCCGCGGTCGAGGCGGTCGAGGGCACGGAGGGCGTGGCCGGCGTCGTCGCCGTCGCCAACGACTCCCCGTCCGGCACCCTGCCCCTCGGGGAGGACGCCCCGCCCCCGGCCGGGCCCTTCGCCGGGGCCGAGCCGACGGAGGCCGAGGGCCTCTATCAGCTCCAGGCCACGCTGTCCGACGCCGCCGACTCCCCCGAGGCGGAGCAGACCGTCCGGGAGCTGCGCGAGAACCTGCGCGCGGCGGACGCGGAGATCCTCGTGGGCGGCACCACGGCGACGAACATCGACACCAACGAGACCTCGATCGCCGACCGCACGCTGATCATCCCGGTGATCCTCGTGGTCATCACCCTGATCCTCATGCTGCTGCTGCGCTCCGTCCTGGCCCCGGTGCTGCTGATCCTCACCACCGTGGTCTCGTTCTTCACGGCCCTGGGCGTCTCCGCCCTCGTGTTCAACAACGTCCTGGACCTGCCCGGTGCGGACCCCTCGGTCCCGCTCTTCGGCTTCGTCTTCCTCGTGGCGCTGGGCATCGACTACAACATCTTCCTGATGTCCCGGGTGCGGGAGGAGTCGCTGGTGCACGGCACCCGGGCTGGCATCCTCCGGGGTCTCACCCTCACCGGCGGGGTGATCACCTCGGCCGGCATCGTGCTCGCGGCCACGTTCGCGGCACTGGCCGTCATCCCGATCATGTTCCTGGTGCAGCTGGCGTTCATCGTGGCGTTCGGCGTGCTCCTGGACGCGCTGATCGTCCGGTCGCTGCTGGTGCCGGCCCTGACCTACGACATCGGCCGGGCCATCTGGTGGCCCTTCCACCGGCGGATCGAGCCCTGAGACCCGGCGGGGCGCCCGGTGCCACGGCCGCGGGCGATCCGTGTCAGGCGGCGTGGTGGTCCGTCCGCCGGGCCACGACCGGCACCCGTGCCGTGTCCGGACGAGCGTCCTCGGCGGGGCTCTCCTCGGCGGCGGGCCCCGGCTCGACGTCGTGCCACGCCGCGTCCTCCTGCTGCCAGCCGAAGCCGTAGGCGAGCGCGGGCACCAGGTGGTTGGCGAGACCGCACCCCACGGCCAGGCCCGCCCAGGCGACGGGGAACGAGGCGAGGACGTCGAGGGGGTAGTGCACGCCCAGGTAGAGCCGGGACAGCCCGACGAGCACGGCCGTGCCCAGTCCCGCGACGAGGACGGCGGAGGCGGACCTCGACCGGCGCATCGCGAGGCAGAACGCCGCCGCGATGGCCAGCGCGGCACCCGCGTGCCCGGAGGGGAAGGACGTGAGGCCGTCCACGAGGACGAGGGGTTCCGGGAACGCCGTGCTGTCCGGCCGGGGGCGGCCGACGGCGACCTTCACCATCCCGACCGCGGCCCAGCCGGAGAGCGCCGTGACGGCGAAGCCGGCGGCGTCCCAGGGCCGCCGGCGCGCCAGGGCGAGCCAGGCGGTGAGGGCGGCGATGATCGCGAACGCCCCCGGGGTGGAGAACGCGTGGTGCAGGACGAGCGCCAGCGCGTCCAGGACGCCGAGGCGCGCCGCGTCGAGCCGGTGCAGGACCTCGATCTCCTGTGCCGCGACTCCCGGGGAGTACACCAGCAGCCGCCCCACGGTCGCCGTGACGAGCACGACGATGAAGGGGACGACCACCCACTGGTGCAGCTGGGGGAGGGACCAGGTGGAGCGGGCCGGCCGGGGGGAAGAGTGCTGCGCCGGAATTGCCATGCCCACCACCATGACACACGCCACGTTCCGGGAGTCCCCGAACGCCCAGCCCGCAAGAGAGTTCGGGAACAATTCCCCGAATCGGTACAGAGAATGACAAATCATGAAGCTTGACCGCAGGAACGGCGCCGGCGGGGCTGCTGTGTGACGCTCCGCGTCCCCCGCACGACGCCGGCAGCTCCATCAGCCGAAAAAGGCTGATGCTCGAGCGAATCTATGGAGTTTCACGTGGAACGCCGGGCATTTGCGGGAAGATCAATTCCTGTCGGGTGTTCTGGATGACGGACACCGCCACGACGGTCCTCCGCCACCCTCTCGACACGCTCTTGCCACTTTCAGCACCTGTCCCCTCATCGGGGGACAGCTCTTGACGTGGAACGGTCCGGCTAGACTGGGTCGCCACTCCCACCCCGCCGCCCGACCCGCGAGGAGCCCCCGTGTTCAAGAAGAACAAGTCCCGCAGCCGCCGCCCGGCCGCCTCCCACGCCGAGGCCGTCCAGCACGTGGCGGAGGGCGGGGTCGCCATCTACTGGCGGCCCGGGTGCCCGTTCTGCGGCATGCTCGAGCGCGGACTCGGACCGGACGCCGAGCGCGCCATGTGGACCAACATCTGGGAGGACCGGGACGCCCTGGCCTTCGTGGAGTCCCTCAACGACGGCAACGCCACGGTGCCCACGGTGGTGACCCGCGACGAGCACTTCGTCGCGGCCTCCCCCGCCCAGGTCGCCGCTGCCAGAGGGCTGATCGCCGAGGCCGGCAAGGTCCTCTGAGAACAGGCGGGCGGAGCCGCCGGCCCGCCCACCCCTGTCTTCGACCTGTGAACGCTGATTAGGATGACAGTCCTGTTCACGTTCACCGGTGAAAGAGGACGATGATGTCCGAGCCCGCGGGGTCCCCCGTTCCACCCGGTTCGCAGACGTCCCTGCGCAACGCCAACCAGCGCCGGGTGCTCGACGCGGTGCGCCGTGACGGGCACCTGACCCAGGCGCAGATCTCCCGTCGCACCGCACTGGCGCCCTCGACGGTGTCCAGCATTGTCCACCAGCTGATCGGCGCCGGCCTGCTCGTCATGGAGACGGACGGCGCCGGCCGCCGGGGTCAGCGCATCGGCTTCCGGGGCTCCGCCGGCCACGTGGTCGGCATCGACGTGGGACACCGCCACGTCACGGTGGCCGTCGCGGACCTGAACCAGAGGATCCTCGCCCAGCGGCGTCACGAGCTGCCCGCCGAGCACCGCTTCGCCGAGGACCTCGAGCTGGTCGGCCGGACCCTCGACGCCCTCCTCCGGGAGCACGGCACGGCACGGTCCGGGCTGCTCGCCGCGGGCCTCACCCTCCCGGCCCCTGTGGACCTCGAGGGCCGGCTGGTCAGTGCGAGCGCGATCCTCCCGGCGTGGAGCGGGATCGACGTGCGCGAGGAGGCCGGCCGCCGACTCGGACTGCCCGTCGTCGTCGAGAACGACGCCAACGCGGGCGCCCTGGGCGAGCACGCCTGGGGCGCCGGGCGCGGAGCGCAGCACATGGCCTACCTCAAGATCGGCCACGGCGTGGGCGCCGGTCTGATCCTCAACGGGTCCCTCTTCCGCGGCGCCACCGGGTCCGCCGGGGAGCTCGGCCACACGACCGTGGACGAGCACGGCCGGGTGTGCCGGTGCGGAAACCGCGGGTGCCTCGAGACCTACGTGTCCTCCGGGGACGTCACCGGCCTGCTGAGCGCCACGCACGGGACCGACTTGACCGTCCCCGAACTCGTGGCGGCGGCGCTCGCCGGCGACGTCGGCTGCGGGCGGGTCATCGGCGACACCGGCCGCCTGCTCGGCACGGCGGTGGCCAACCTGTGCAACACCATCAACCCGGAGCTCGTGGTCGTCGGCGGCGAGATCGCCCGGGCCGGCGAGCTGCTGCTCGGCCCGCTGCGCGAGGTCGTCTCCCGCCAGGGCGTCCGCGGCAGCGTCCGGGGCCTGCGGATCGAGACCGCCCTGCTGGGGATCGAGGCGCACGTGGCGGGCGCGGTGATCCTCGCCCTGCAGCACGCGGAGCTGCCCGTCGGGGCCCTTCCGGCAGGATGACGCGCCGGACGACACCTGTCTTCGACTAATGGACATTCAGCGCACTGAGTTTTAGTGTGGACCGCGTCACACGAACCCCACGGCGTCGGCGGGTGCGTCCGCCCCGGGGTGCGGCGGACGGCACGTCCCGGGCCCACGCCGCTTCCTCCACCAGCAGCCGATCTCCACCAGCAAGGGAGCTGTCCGATGAGCCAAGACGCCACGACCCCCAGGGTCGCGGAGCACCCGAACACCTCGGCGGTCCTCCGGATCACCATCGTCGCCGCCTTCGGCGGCTTCCTCTTCGGCTACGACTCCGCGGTCATCAACGGCGCGGTCTCGGCCATCCAGGAGGAGTTCGGGGTCGCTCCCGGACCGCTCGGCTTCGCCGTGGCCTCGGCCCTGCTCGGCGCCGCCGCAGGTGCGTTCTTCGGCGGCCGGGTCGCCGACGCCCTGGGCCGCGTCCCGGTGATGAAGATCGCCGCGGTCCTCTTCCTCGTCAGCGCGATCGGCTGCGGTGTGGTGGACAGCTTCGGCTGGCTGATCTTCTGGCGCGTCGTCGGAGGCATCGGCGTGGGTGTCGCCTCCGTCATCGCTCCCGCCTACATCGCCGAGGTCGCCCCGGCTTCCATCCGCGGCCGGCTCGGCTCGCTGCAGCAGATGGGCATCGTGCTCGGCATCTTCATCTCGCTGGCGGTGGACGCCTGGCTCGCCGCCATGGCCGGCGGCTCCACCCAGGAGCTGTGGCTCGGCCTGGAGGCCTGGCGGTGGATGTTCATGGCCGAGGCCATCCCGGCCATCGCCTATCTGATCGGCGCGTTCACGATCCCCGAGTCCCCCCGCTACCTGGTGGAGGACGGTCGCTCCGACGAGGCCGAGGCCGTGCTGGCCAATCTGCAGGGCTCCGCGTCGGCGGCCGAGCGGGTGCGCCTCATCAAGGAGACCCTCCGGATCGAGCACAAGCCCCGGCTGTCCGATCTGAAGGGACGGACGGCCGGTCTCAAGCCGATCGTGTGGGTGGGCATCGGCCTGGCCGCGCTGCAGCAGTTCGTGGGCATCAACGTGATCTTCTACTACTCGAACGTGCTCTGGCAGTCCGTGGGCTTCACCGAGGCCGACTCGTTCACCATCACGGTGATCACGTCCGTGGTCAACGTCGCCGTGACCATCGTGGCGATCGCGCTCGTCGAGAAGGTCGGCCGGCGCCGGCTCCTGCTCATCGGCTCGGCGGGCATGACCCTGTCCCTCGCCACCCTCGCCGTCCTGTTCGCCACGGCCGACGTGGTCGACGGCGCACCGGTGCTCGGCCCCACCGCCGGTCCCCTCGCCCTCGTGGCCGCCAACCTGTTCGTGGTCTTCTTCGGCGTCTCGTGGGGTCCCATGATGTGGGTCCTGCTGGGCGAGATGTTCCCGAACCGGATCCGCGGCGCCGCCCTGGCCGTGGCCGGATTCGTGCAGTGGATCGCCAACTGGCTGGTCACCGTGACCTTCCCGGCCCTGGCGGCCTTCTCCCTGGGCGTCGCGTACGGGCTCTACGCGTTCTTCGGGCTCGTCTCCCTGATCTTCACGATCAAGATGGTCCGCGAGACCACCGGCATCGAGCTCGAGGACATGCAGGACTGAGCACCGCGCAGGATCCACGACGGCGGCGGTGATCGTCCCCTCCGGGGGAGACCACCGCCGCCGTCGTCGTCGTGCCCGGGCCCGGGAGCGCACAGGGCACCGCGGGCGCTGTGCGTCCTTCTTTACTCCTCCGTGACCGCCAGGACACGGATCGCCGCCCGTATCGGGTATTTTCGGATGAACTGCGCCAGGCCCGGACCCCCGAGCCGGTTCCGGCCTGCCCAGCCCCACCGCTCCATTTTCAACGGCGAAAAGGACCCACGTTGACCCAGACCACTGCGGACCCCGCATCCCCCGCACAGACCGCTGCCCGCAAGTCGGCGGGCCACGTCATCGTGGACACGCTCGTGGCGCACGGCGTGCAGCGCACCTACGTGGTGCCCGGCGAGTCCTACCTGGACGTGCTCGACGGTCTGCACCACTCGTCGATCGAGACGGTCGTCTGCCGCCACGAGGGCGGTGCGGCCTACATGGCCGAGGCCGACGGCAAGATGGGCCCCGTCCCGGGCGTGGCCATGGTGACCCGCGGCCCCGGCGCGGCCAACGCCCACGTGGGCCTGCACACCTCGTGGCAGGACTCCACCCCGATGGTGCTGTTCGTGGGCCTGATCCCGTTCGAGCACCGCGACAAGGAGGCGTTCCAGGAGTTCGACCCGCACGCGTGGTTCGACTCCGGGGCCAAGCGCGTGATGGTCCTCGACCACGCCGAGCGGGCCTCCGAGATCGTGGCCGAGGCGATGTTCGCCGCCAACTCCGGCCGCCCCGGCCCCGTGGTCGTGGGTCTGCCCGAGGACATCATCCGGGCCGAGATCGACGCGACCCTGCACCCGCCGATCCCCGTGGCCCACGGCGGGATGACGGTCAACGACTGGAAGGCGCTGCGCGACGCGCTCTCGACCGCGGAGAAGCCCCTGTTCGTGACCGGCGGCAACGACTGGACCGTCGAGGGTGCGGCCGGCCTCACGGACTGGCTCGAGGAGCACCACCTCCCGGCCGCGGCCGAGTGGCGCACCGAGGGCACCGTCCCGTTCGACTCGGACTCCTACGTGGGCCCGATCGGCTACGGCCGCCCGAAGGCGACCTTCGAGATGCTCGAGGAGACCGACCTGCTGGTCTTCGTGGGCACCGTCCCCGGCGACGTCATCACCAACGGGTTCCTGGTCCGCCAGGACTGGGAGAAGAAGAACTTCCTGGTCACCATCGACCCGTCCCTGCGCGGGCGCTCCGGGCCGGTGTCCTACCAGATCGTGGCCAAGCCCGACGTGTTCGTGCGCGACCTCGTGCGCATCGACCTGCCGGCCAAGCCGGCGTGGAAGGAGTGGACCGCCCGGCTGCGGGCGCAGCAGGTCGAGTTCTCCACCCCCGTGTCCACGGAGCCGGCCACGGAGCCGTCCGGAGGCCGGGCCCGGATGGACACCATGATGGCCCACCTCGTGGCGGGTCTGCCCGACGACGCCATGTGCACCTTCGGCGCCGGGGAGCACACCAACTGGGCGCACCGCTACTTCCCCGCCAAGGGGTACGCGGCGATGATCTCCGCCCGCAACGGCTCCATGGGCTACTCGGTGCCCTCCGCCGTCGCGGCCTCTTTGCGCTACCCCGGCCGGCGGGTGGTGACCATCGCCGGTGACGGCGAGTTCCTGATGAACGGCCAGGAGCTGGCCACCGCCGCCCAGTACGGGGCCACGCCGCTGGTCATCGTGATGGACAACCAGGAGTACGGCACGATCCGCACCCACCAGGAGCGGGACTACCCGGACCGCGTCTCGGGCACCCAGCTCAAGAACCCCGACTTCGCCCTCATGGCCCAGGCCTTCGGCGGGTTCGGGGTGCGCGTGGAGACCGACGCCGAGATCCCCGGCGCGCTCGAGGCCGCCCTGAGGGCGATCGACGAGGAAGGGCAGTTCGCCCTGATCCACCTGATCGTGGAGCAGCGCGTCAAGGCCTACTGACCCGCGGGCCGTCCACCGCTCGTGCGGTGAGCGGGGCGGTGCCGCGTCCGGTCGGGACGCGGCACCGCCCCCGGTCCGCACGTCCCCGTCCCTGCGCCCTGTGGGGTGCAACGGCGGCGCTCAGCCGGCCAGCGGGTGCGCCAGCTCGTCCTCGCGCATCCGCCCGGCCCACAGGGCCACCAGCCCCAGCGCCGGGGTCAGCAGGGCCACGATCCAGAAGATCACCGGCAGGGGCACCACCTGGGCCACGGGTCCCGCGACCGCCATCGACACCGGCATGAGGGCGATCGAGACGAAGAAGTCGAGGCTCGAGACCCGCCCCAGCATGTGGCGCGGGACCCGGCGCTGCAGGAGAGTGCCCCACAGCACCATGCCCGCGCCGTCCCCGGCGCCCACGAAGGCCAGGCACAGCGCCATGACCCAGAACGAGTCGGTGGTCGCGACGAGACCGAAGGGCAGCGTCCCGAACCCCCACAGCACGATCATCCAGCTGAGGTAGCGCCGCGGCAGGGGCAGCGACGCGACCACCAGGGAGGCCACCGCGCTGGCCCCGCCGTAGCACGCCAGCAGGTAGCCGAACGTGGAGGCGTCCCCGCCCAGCCGGTCCCGGACCAGGAACGGGACGAGGACCTCCAGGGGACCCAGCAGCAGGAAGACCGCGAGCACCGCCCACAGCAGGGTCCACAGCAGCCACGGGGTCCGCACCGTGTAGCTCACGCCCTCCATGAGGTCCTGCCGCACGGACCGGAGGGCGCCCACCGCCTCCCGCGGCGGGGACGGCTCCCCCGCGCCTGGATCCGTGTCCGCGCCGGCGTCCGCGCCGGCGTCCGAATCGGCGTCGTGGCCGGGCACGTGCAGGCGCAGCAGCAGCACGAGCGCGGCGGCGTGGCAGAGCGCGATCAGGGTAAGCGCGCCGCCCGGGGCGACCAGCCCGATGAGCAGACCCGCCACGGCCGGTCCCGCCGCCTGCTGCAGCAGCGGGCGCGCCGTGCCCTCCACCCCGTTGGCCGCGAGCAGCTGCCGGGCGGGCAGGATCCGGGGCAGCGAGGCCGAGTAGGCCGGATAGAAGAAGCCGAGACCCGCGCCGAACACGAACGCCGCCGCGGCGAGGTGCCCCATGCGCAGCCCGTCCGCCAGGGCCAGGACGGCGAGCGTCCCCGCCGTCAGGAGGTTGGCGGTCTCGACGAGGCGCAGCACCCGGGCCAGGAGGAAGCGGTCGGCCGCGATCCCGCCCACGAGCACGAAGACGAGCATGCCGAGCGCGCCCACCGCAGTCACGGCCGAGAGGTCCACGGCCGTGCCGTCCAGCTGCAGGACCTGGTGCACGAGGGCCACCGCCCACATCCCGGCGCCGAAGACGCTGCTGAACATCGCGAAGGCGAGCACACGGTACCGGCCGAGCCGGAACGGCTCCAGCGCGCGGGGCAGGGGCATGCCCCCAGTGTCCCCCCGCGCGGGCCCCGGCGCACGGGCCGGTGCGGTGGTGGAGGCCGCGGATCCGTAGGACACTGGGGCGGTGCAGACCTTCCTCCCGTACCCGGACTTCGCCCGCTCGGCCCGCGTCCTCGACCGCAAGCGGCTCGGCAAGCAGCGGGTGGAGACCCTGCAGGTGCTGCGCGCGGCCACCGTGCCGGGCTACGGGTGGTACCGCCACCCGGCCACGGCGATGTGGGCCGGGCACGTGCCCGCCCTGGTCGCCTACGGCCGCGCGATGGTCGACGAGTGGACGGCCCGCGGCGGGGCCGACAGCACGGGGTGGCAGATCCGCGAGTTCGCCCCCGAGGCCTGGGACCGCGCCCCCGACGACGACGTGGCGCCGCCGCCGCCCTGGCTGGGCGACGAGGCGTTCCACCGCTCGCACCGGTCGAACCTGCTGCGCAAGGACGAGGAGCTCTACCGCGCGGTCTTCCCCGGCGACCCCGCCGGCCTGGACTACGTGTGGCCCGTGCCCGCGGAGGGCCGCACGCCACCCGCCGAGCCGCCGCACGGCCGGCGGGCGTGGGTCCTGGCGCCGGGCGCGCACGAGGCGGCGGGCGGCGCCGTCGTCGTGCCCTTCCGCGTCCCGGACGGCGTGCGGGAGAGCCACTGGGTGCAGGCGGTGGCCCGCGTCGAGGAGGAGCTGCGGGAGGGTGAGCCGGTGCTGCTGCTGCACGGGCCGCCCGGCCCGGAGCAGGTCGTGGAGCGGACGGTGCTGGGCGAGAACGTGCACCACGCCGTCGGCGGGTTCTCCCTCGAGCTCGAGCGCGGGGACCGGGTGCTGCGCCGCGACCTGCCCGCACCCGCCCGGCTGCAGTCCCCCCGCCCCGTCTTCGCGGTCCCCGCCGAGGCCGTCGGCGCCGATCCGGGCGCGCCGCGGGTTTAATCCGGCGTCACGCCCGTCCGCGGCACCAAACCGTGGGTAGCATGTCACCCACCGGCGCCCGGCGCGCCCGACCCCAGGAGGCGCGCATGCGAGCATCCCACGTCCCCACCACGGGCACCGTCACGGTCACCGACTGGCCCGATCCGCACGCCCGGGAACCCGGTCAGCTGGTGGTGCGCATGCTGCACGCCTCGATCTGCGGATCCGACCTGCACGCGGCCTTCCACGGGCTGCTCCACGCGGAGGGCCCGCGCCGCCCCGGCTACCCCGGCCACGAAGGGGTCGGCGTGGTGGTCGAGTCCCGCTCGGAGCGCGTCCCGGAGGGCACCCTGGTGCTGACGGTCCCCCAGGGCGAGATGGGCGGGTGCTTCGCGGAGCTCCAGCTGCTGGACGACCTGCACGTCGTGGAGCTGCCCGCCGGCACGGACCCGGGCGACTCCCTGCAGCTGCGGCGGCTCATGATGGCCCAGCAGTACGGCACGTGCCTCTACGCCATGCGCCAGTTCTGGCCCGTGGAGACGCCTGCCCGCCGGGCGCACACGTGCGTGGTGATGGGCGCGGGCTCCGCCGGGCTGTTCTTCGTGGAGGAGGCCCGCCGACTGGGCTTCGCGCACGTCGTCGCCTCCGACCTGGACACGGGCAGGCTCGAGGTCGCCCGCCGGCTGGGCGCCGTCCCCGTGCGGGTGCCGGAGGAGGACCTCGCCGCGGTCGTGGCCGAGGTCACCGGGGGCCGCGGCGCCGACCTCGTCATCGAGGCCGTGGGGCACGACGTGCTGCGCGACCAGGCCGTCGAGCTCGCGGCCGACCGGGGCATCGTCGGCTTCTTCGGCCTGCCGGAGCGGCACGGGCACACCGAGGTCCCGCTGTGGACGGCGTTCCGCAAGAACCTGCGGCTGCAGTGCTCCGTGGCGGCGCAGGCCGAGCCGGGGCTGACGTCCTTCCGCGAGGCCCTGCGGCGGATCTCCGAGGGCGAGATCGACGTGGAGCACTGTCTCGGGCCCGAGTTCCCCCTCGAGCGGATCGCGGAGGCCATGCAGCGGGCCGAGGAGCACCGGCCCGGGGACATCAAGCTGACGATCACCCCGTGACCACCCCACCCCGCTCCGTCACCGGGTCCCCGGCCGGCGACCGTCCCGGGCCGGCGGCCCCCGCGCTGCCGTCCGTCACCGCCACGACCGGGAGCTCGCTCGCCGTGCAGGTGATGGCCGCGGTGCGCCGGGCGATCACGGCGGGCGAGATGGAGCCCGGGCGCCTCTACTCGGTGCAGCAGCTGGCCTCCGCCATGGACGTCTCCCGCAGCCCGGTGCGGGAGGGCCTGCTGCGGCTGGGCGAGGCCGGGCTGATCCGGTTCCACCGCAACCGCGGCTTCGAGATCGTCGAGGTCAGTCCCGACGACGTCGCCGAGATCTTCGCGGTGCGCACCGCCCTGGAGGTCCCGGCCGCCCGCCGGGCCGCACGTCTCGCGGCGCCCGAGGAGCTGGACCGGATCCGGGCCCGGTGGGAGGCGCTGCACGAGGCGGCCGGGACCGGGGACCTCGAGGCCACCGCCGAGGCGGACGAGGGACTGCACCGTGCGCTGCTGCTCGTCGCCGGCAACGCCCAGGCCGTCCAGCTCGTGGAGCGGCTGCGCACCACCACGTCCTTCCTGGGCGTCGTCGCCGCCACGTCGCGGCGGCCCGTCGGGGAGCTCGCGCGCGAGCACGACGCGCTGGTCCGGGCCGTGCTCGCCCGGGACGAGGCGGAGGCGGCACGCGCCATGCGCGAGCACCTCGCCTCCACCGCGCAGCGGCTCGTCGCCCAGGCCCTGCGCGCCCAGCGCACGCCCGAGGAGCGCCTCGAGGAACTCACCGCGCAGGTCTGGGGCGCCGCCGCCGCCGGGTACTGAGAGCCCGGCGGGTGAGCCGCCGGAGGCCGGGGATCCCGGCCGGCGGCCCGGGGCCCCCGGTCGCGGAGCAGTCGAATGCCCCGGTCCGCCGACGGACCGGGGCATTCCGCACGGCTGCCCGGGGGTGCATCCGTGCTCGTCGGAGCGGGGTCGGGGGGCTCCCGCCGACCAGGGAGACGCTAGGCGGCCCGCGTGACGGTGCCGCCAACGGGAGGTGAACGCGAGGTGCTCAGCCCTCGCCGTCCCCGCCCTCCCGCGGGAGACGCACCTGGAAGCGGCACCGGCCCTCCGGGTCCTCGCCCGCGCCGATCGTCCCCCCGTGGGCCGCGACGATCTCCCGACTGATGGCCAGGCCCAGCCCGGATCCGCCCGTGTCCCGGGTCCGGGAGTCGTCGAGCCGCACGAACCGCTCGAAGACCCGTTCCCGGTCCTCCGGCGCGATGCGGTCGCCGTCGTTGACCACGGTCACGACCGCCTCGTCCCCCTCGGCCACCAGGGAGACGGCGATCCAGGTGTCCGCGTGCCGCTCCGCGTTGGAGAGCAGGTTGCGGACCACCTGCTGGAGCCGGCTGGCGTCCCCGCGGACCCGCACGGGGTCCACGTGCACGCGCACCTCGTGCCGCGAGGCCGGCCGCATCCGGGCGATCTCCTCCCGGACCACCTCGTCCAGGTCGGTGTCCGCGGTGCGCAGCCGCAGCCCGGCGTCGTCGACCTTGGCGAGGGTCAGGAGGTCCTCCACGAGCTGGCCCATGCGGCGGGACTGGGACCTCAGGACGGGGGCGACCTCGGGCCACGTCGCCCCGGACGGGTCGGAGGCGGCCACCTCGATCGTGGTGGTGAGGGTGGCGAGCGGGCTGCGGAGCTCGTGGGAGGCGTCCGCCACGAACCGCCGCTGTGCCCGGTCGGAGGTCTGCAGCCGGTCCAGCATCCCGTTCATGGTCTCGGCGAGCGCCGCGATCTCGTCCCGGGTGGGGGGCACGTCGACCCGTTCCCCCAGGCGGGCCGTGCCGATGCGCCGGACCTGTCCGGTGATGCGGCGCACCGGGGCCAGGGAGCGGCCGACCAGGAACCACATGAGCGCGGCGCCGAGCAGCGCCAGCACCGGCCCGCCGACCAGCAGGAACAGGGACACGGTCTGGAGGGTGCCCTGCTGCAGCGCCATGGGCACGGCCACGGTGAGGGTCAGGGGCACCCCGTTGATGTACATGCCGTGAGCGACATACACGTGGTCGTCGGTCCTGAGCGCGAGCCCGTCCCCGGTCGCCGCGGAGTCGAAGGACCGCCCCGGCTCCAGGACCGGCACGGACAGGTCCGTGCCCAGCGCGCTGGCGGGGGACGCGGCCACCACCTGTCCGTCGGCGTCCTGGAGCTGCACGATGAC
This sequence comes from Kocuria sp. CCUG 69068, assembly GCF_020833785.1. NCBI lineage: Bacteria > Bacillati > Actinomycetota > Actinomycetes > Micrococcales > Micrococcaceae > Kocuria > Kocuria sp. CCUG 69068. Next base: position 57,612 of record NZ_PDDL01000003.1, on the reverse strand, counting down.
CCCCGGGCGGCCGAGCCGCAGCATCAGCTCGCCGAGCCCGGCCTGCGTGAACACGGCCGTCTCCCCCGCCGCGCCCCCGGCGCTGCGCGGGCCCCACGGGAGCCCCAGGTCCTGGAGGATCTCCGTCTGCCGGGCCACGGCCTGGTCGTGGGCGGCCCCCACGGCCGCGCGGCTGAGGACCTCGAGCAGCACGGCTCCGGCCACGGCCATCACCAGGAGGATGAGCAGCGCCGCGGCGGCGGTGCTGCGCTCCCGCACCCCCCACCGGTCGAGGAGCCCCCTCCTGGCGGAGGTCACGACGCCGGCGCCCCGGGCTCGTCCGGGACCAGCCGGTAGCCCATGCCGCGGACCGTCTGCAGGGTGGAGAGGCCGAAGGGCGCGTCGATCTTCTTCCGGAGATAGCCCACGTAGACCTCGACGATGTTCTCGGAGCCCTCGAAGCCGGCGTCCCACGCGTTGTCCATGATCTCCAGCTTCGAGACGACCTTCTCCGCGTTCTGCATCAGGTACTGGAGGATGACGTACTCCTTCGCGGTGAGCTCGAGCGCCGTCCCCCGGCGGGTCACGGTCCGGCGGACGGGGTCGAGCTGCAGGGACCCGACCGTGAGCACCACGGGCCGCTCGGGCGCCCCCCGGCGGATGAGGGCGCGCAGCCGCGCCACGAGCACGAGGAAGCTGAAGGGCTTGGTGAGGTAGTCGTCGGCGCCGAGGTCGAAGGCGTCGGTCTGGTCGTACTCGCCGTCCTTGGCGGTGAGCATCAGGACGGGGACCCAGTTCTCGGCGGCGCGCAGCCCCTCGAGCACCGCGTAGCCGTTCCTGCCGGGCAGCATCAGGTCCAGGACCACGACGTCGTAGGGGTTCTCGCCGGCCAGCCACCCCCCGGTGATGCCGTCGTGGGCGACGTCGACGACGAAGCCCTCGTTCGTGAGCCCGCGGCGCAGCGACTCCGCGAGGTCCACCTCGTCCTCCACCAGCAGCACGCGCACGTGTCCTCCCGTTCTCCTCCGTGGGCGCGGCGGGATCCGCACCCCTCCAGTCTTCCGCACGCCGCCTGAGGATCCGATGAGGACGGCGTCCCGGCCGGCACGGTCGTGCCCCTTCTCCCCAACCGGTGCACAACGTTGTCCACAGGTGTGGAGAACTGTGTGCACAGCTCGCTCTCCACAGCGTTATTAACAGCTGTGGAAGCCGCCCCGGCCCTGTCCACACCGTTGCTCACAGGTGTGGAATTCCACCGGTGTAACTTGTCGACAGGTGGGGACAACCCCTGTGGAGAACACGGTCGTCCGCCGGCGCGCGAGTGCTCGGGGACGGGCTGCGGCCGGCGTCACCGGCGGCCGCCGGCACCCCGGCGCCGGCGGCTGGCGGCCGTGTAGCCGAAGGCGACGATGGCTCCCGTGACGAGTCCGCCGAGGTGCGCCTGCCAGGCGATGCCGGGGAAGAGGAAGCCGAAGACGACGTTCACGCCGATCAGCACCGCGATGGGCGTGATGGACTGCCCCAGGTGGCGCTGCAGCACGAACAGGGCGCCGAAGAGGCCGAAGACGCCCCCGGACGCGCCGACCACGAGGCTGAGCGGGTGCGACAGGAGCAGGACGCCCACGGATCCGCCCAGGACGGAGAGCAGGAACAGCAGCAGGAACCGGCCGCGACCCAGCGCCGGCTCGAGCATCCGCCCGAACAGGTAGAGCATGTACATGTTCAGGATCAGGTGCAGCGGACTGGACATCGAGTGCAGGAAACCGCTCGTGAGCATCCGCCACGGCTCGGAGGTCGTGGTCACGGGGGCGTAGGCGAACATCTGCAGCAGGCTCACGCCCGCCGCCTGCCCGAGCCACTGCAGCGCGTAGACCACCGCGTTGATGCCGACGAGCCACCAGGTGACGAGCATCGGGGAGCCCTGGGCCGCGCGGCCGCCGAGGCTCGTGCGGACGGCGGGGCGCGAGCGCGTCGCCTCCTGCACGCAGTCGACGCAGTGGACGCCCACCGCGGCCGTGCGCTGGCACTCCGGGCACGTCGGCCGGCCGCACCGCTGGCACCGCACGTACGCCGGCCGGTCGGGGTGGCGCGGGCACACCGGGACGTCTCCCCCGGTGGACGCGCCGTACTGCGGTCGCTCGCCGCTCACTGGGACTCCTCCTGGGCCGCTTCTCCGCGGGCCCGGTTCGCTGGACGGGATGGACTGGGGCGGACGGGACGGCAACGGCGCAGGCCCGTCCGAATCGCTCCGGACGGGCCTGCGCCGCTGGTCCCCGTCCCGGCGGTGCCGGGACGGGGAGACTGCTCGGATCTAGAGCTGCTCGATGTCGATCGAGGTGACCACGCAGTCCTCGACCGGACGGTCCATGCCGCCGGTGCGGACGCTGTTCAGCTCGTCCACGACCTTCCGCGACGCGTCGTCGGCCACCTCGCCGAAGATGGTGTGCTTGCCCTGCAGCCAGGTGGTCGGGGCGGTGGTGATGAAGAACTGGGACCCGTTGGTGCCCTTGCCGTTGCGCTTGCCGGCGTTGGCCATCGCCAGGATGTAGGGCTCGTTGAAGTCGAGCTCGGGGTGGATCTCGTCGTCGAACTCGTAGCCCGGTCCGCCGATGCCCTGGCCCAGGGGGTCCCCGCCCTGGATCATGAAGTCCTTGATGATGCGGTGGAAGACCACGTCCTTGTAGAGGGGACCGGTCTGCTTCTCACCGGTGCGCGGGTCGCTCCACTCCTGGGTGCCGTCCGAGAGGCCGATGAAGTTCTTGACGGTCTTCGGGGCGTGGTTGCCGAACAGGTTCACGACGATGTCGCCGTGGTTCGTGTGGATGGTCGCCTTGGCGGTGGGGATGGCAGAAGTCATGCGCCCATTCTTGCACGGTCCCCGGAGGCCCTTCCCGGTGGGGCAGCGGGGTTCAGCGCACAGTGAAAAGGCCCGGGATTGCGCGGCGCACCCTCCTGCCCCGACGGCTCTGCCCGTATGCTGACAGTGGATTGTCACGACCCGAGGAGGGATGGATTCATGAGCTTCAAGAAGACCAAGAGCGAGAAGAAGGCCGTCGCGGCGCAGAAGGCCGCGGAGAGCAAGGTCCTGGACGCCGGCAAGTGGGCGTCCAAGGAGATCGGCGACCTCGCGCCCCGGCTCCAGCACAGCGTCGAGGCGGGCGCCGCGGCCCTCGCCGGTGGCGTCGCGACTGCAGGCCCCAAGGTCCAGGAGGGTCTGGGCCGCGCCCACGACCTCTCCGGCTCCGCCAAGCTGAAGGCGGCCGCGGTGACCGCGCCGGTCGCGGCCAAGGCCGCGAAGACCGCCGGCCCCGTGGCCGCGAAGGCCGCGGACCGGGCCTCCGAGAGCCGGGCCGCGATGCAGGCGAAGTACGCCGGTGCCGCCGCCCTGCTCGCGGGCAAGTTCGCCGACGCGGACACCCCCGAGCAGCTCGAGGCGATCGTCGCGAAGCTGACCGGTGACAAGAAGGCCGTGGCCAACGCGAAAAAGGCCGCCTCGAAGGTCGCCAAGGACTACGCCAGGCAGCAGAAGAAGGCCGAGAAGTCCCACAAGGGTCTCCTGCTGCTGGGCCTGCTCGTGGCCGGCGGTGCGGCCGGCGTGGCCGCCTGGAAGGCCTCGCGCCCGGTCGAGGACCCCTGGAAGACCCCGGCGGCCACGTCCCCGCGCGTGACCGCCTCCCCGGTGGCCCAGCAGTCCACCGTGGCCGCCGGCACCGGTGTGCAGGTCGACGACGTCAAGGACGCGACCACCCCGGCCGGTCAGTCCGGTGGTGTCTCGGAGGCCGCCGCCGAGGTCAAGGACAGCGCCAAGACCGTCGGCGAGGACGCCAAGACCACGATCCACGAGGTCAAGGAGCAGATCCAGGGCAAGAAGGACGAGAACGAGGCCTGACCCCCGCCCGTTCGGGCAGAGGCCCCCGCTCCCGGCCGGGAGCGGGGGCCTCTGCCGTTGCGGCGGCGCGCGGGGATGCGGCCGGGATGCGGCCGGGAACGAAAAGATCCCGACCGAGCGTCTGCTCGATCGGGATCCGATGTGGTGGAGACGAGGGGACTCGAACCCCTAACCCTCTGCTTGCAAAGCAGATGCGCTACCAATTGCGCCACGTCCCCGCGGTGTACCGGGCTACTCCACCTCGTCGGTGGCGTCCGCCCAGGCATTCCTGTCGGCGTCGGCCTCCCGCAGCTTGGTGAGCACCGCGACCGACGCGCCGACCAGGGCGAGAGCCGCAGCCATCTTCCTGTTCACGCCTGCCTCCTGAGCTGCGGAAAAGGGAAACCGTGGGCGTACCAGGAATTGAACCTGGGACCTCTTCGTTATCAGCGAAGCGCTCTAACCGTCTGAGCTATACGCCCTCTCACGGCCCTTGCGGACCGAGAAGAAACGATACCGGAGTTGCCGACCCGTGCCAAATCGCCCCGGCCGGGCCGGACTCCCCGGAACCGCGCCGGATCAGTCGTCCGTGAGGGTGAGCCCGATCCCGCCCACGAGGGCCGCCGCGATGTTGTACAGCAGGGCGGCGAGCACAGACAGGGCGGTCAGCAGGATGACGTTGACCACGGACACGATGGTCGCGAAGATCGCGATCTGCCCCAGGGACAGGAAGTCCTTGATGTTCAGGGCCCCGCCCGCGCCGCCCAGCATCCCGAGCAGCTCGTTGATCCCGTCGAACAGGCCCGTGAGGTCCAGGACGATCCACAGCACGACCGCGGCGACCACGGTGATGATCCCCAGCGCGACCGACAGCAGGAACGCGAGCTTGAGCACCGACCAGGTGTCCACCTTCGAGACCACGAGCCGCGCCCGGCGCACCCGCGGCCGCGGGGCCGGGCGGACCAGGCCCTTCGTCGAGCTCGCGGGCCGGGCGCTCTTCGCCGGGCCGGAGCCGGACCGGGTGGCGCTCGGCTTCGCGGGACCCGAACCCGACTTCGCCGGCTTCGGCGCGGTCCGGGCGCTCGTCGAGGGCCTCGCCGTCCCGGACGGCGACCCGTTCCCGGGGCGGGGTGCGGACGCCAGCGGGGAGCGTCCGGACCGGCCGGCGGTGTTGGAGCCGGAACTCGAGCTCATGCGTTACCTCCGTTGTTGTTCGGGTCCAACGCTACTTCATCCTCCGTCGTGTCCCCGGAACCGGGGACCGGACCGAGCTCGTCGGCCTCTCCGTCGACCTCGCCCGTGTCCAGGACGTCGGCCGTCTCCATCGTCTCGTCGAGCTGGACGTCGACCTCGGCCACGGCCTCGGCGTCGACCTCCTCGGCGATCTCCCGGTCGGCGTTGCGGGCCACCCCGGTGATCGTGTCGCCCTGGGCGGGCTTCGCGAAGATCACGCCCATCGTGTCGCGGCCCTTGGCCGGGACCTCGGAGGCGCCGGTGCGCACGACCTTGCCGGACTCCATGACCACGAGGACCTCGTCCTCCTCGCCCACGATGATCCCGCCGACCAGCCGGCCGCGCTGCTCCGCGAGCTTGGCCACCTTGATGCCGATGCCGCCGCGGCCCTGCACCCGGTACTCCTCCACCTTGGTGCGCTTGGCGTAGCCGCCCTCGGTGACCACGAAGACGTAGGCGTCGTCGGTGACCACGTTGGCGGAGAGCAGCTCGTCGCCGTCCCGGAACTTCATGCCGGTGACCCCGGAGGTCGCCCGCCCCATGGGACGCAGCACCTCGTCGCTCGCGGTGAAGCGCAGGGACATCCCGTTGCGGGAGACCAGGAGCAGGTCGTCCTGCGCGGACGCCAGCTGGGCCGAGACGAGCTCGTCGTCGTCGCGCAGGTTGATCGCGATCACCCCGGCCGTGCGGTTGGTGTCGTAGTCCATCAGCCGGGACTTCTTGATCAGGCCCCTGCGGGTGGCGAGCACCAGGTACGGGGCGTCGCTGTACGAGCGCAGCTCCATGACCTGGGCGATCCGCTCCCCCGGCTGGAAGGCCATCAGGTTCGCCACGTGCTGGCCCTTGGAGTCCCGGCCCGCCTCCAGCAGCTCGTACGCCTTGGTGCGGTAGACCCGGCCCAGGTTCGTGAAGAACAGGATCCAGTTGTGGGTGGTGGTGACGAAGAAGTGCTCCACGACGTCGTCCCCGCGCAGCTGCGCGCCCTTCACGCCCTTGCCGCCGCGCCGCTGGGAGCGGTACTGGTCGGAGCGCGTGCGCTTGACGTATCCGCCGCGGGTGATGGTCACGACCATCTCCTCCTCGGGGATCAGGTCCTCCATCGACATGTCGCCGTCGTAGCCGTACATGATCTCGGAGCGGCGGTCGTCGCCGTAGCGGCCCACGATCTCGTCGAGCTCCGAGGAGATGATGCCGCGCTGGCGCTCCTCCGAGGCGATGATCTCGGTGTACTCGGCGATGAGCCGCTCGAGCTCCGCGTGCCGGTCCTGGATCTTCTGCCGTTCGAGGGCCGCGAGCCGGCGCAGCTGCATGTTGAGGATGGCCTGCGCCTGGTCCTCGTCGATCTGCAGCAGCTCCATGAGCCCGCTGCGGGCGTCGTCGGCCGTCGGGGAGCGGCGGATGAGCGCGATGACCTCGTCGAGGGCGTCGAGCGCCTTGAGCAGACCCCGCAGGATGTGGGCCTCCGCCTCGGCCTGCCGCAGGCGGTACTCGGTGCGGCGGACGATGACGTCCATCTGGTGGGTGACCCAGTGCCGGATGAACGCGTCGAGGCTCAGCGTGCGGGGCACCCCGTCCACGAGCGCGAGCATGTTGGCGGAGAAGTTGTCCTGCAGCTGCGTGTGCTTGTAGAGGTTGTTGAGCACCACCTTGGCCACCGCGTCGCGCTTGAGCACGATCACCAGCCGCTGCCCGGTGCGCCCGGAGGTCTCGTCCCGGATGTCGGCGATGCCGGTGATGCGGCCGTCCTTGACGAGGTCCGCGATCTTCATCGCGAGGTTGTCCGGGTTCGCCTGGTAGGGCAGCTCGGTGACCACCAGGCAGGTGCGGTTGTGGATCTCCTCGACGCTGACCACGGCGCGCATGGAGATCGAGCCGCGGCCGGTGCGGTAGGCGTCCTCGATGCCCTTGTGCCCGAGGATCTGCGCGCCGGTCGGGAAGTCCGGGCCCTTGATCCGCTGCAGCAGCTCCTCGAGCAGCGTCTCGTTGGAGACGTCCGGGTGCTGGAGGTACCACTGCACGCCGTCCGCGACCTCGCGCAGGTTGTGCGGCGGGATGTTGGTGGCCATGCCCACCGCGATGCCGGACGAGCCGTTGACCAGCAGGTTGGGGAACCGGGACGGCAGCACCGACGGCTCCTGGTTCTTGCCGTCGTAGTTGTCCTGGAAGTCGACGGTCTCCTCGTGGATGTCCCGGACCATCTCCATGGCGATGGGCGCCATCTTGGTCTCGGTGTACCGCGGGGCGGCCGCGCCGTCGTTGCCCGGGGAGCCGAAGTTGCCCTGCCCCAGGGCGAGCGGATAGCGCATCACCCAGCCCTGGATCAGCCGCACGAGGGCGTCGTAGATCGCGGAGTCGCCGTGCGGGTGGTACTGGCCCATGACCTCGCCCACCACGCGGGCGCACTTGTTGAAGGAGCGGTCGGGGCGGTAGCCGCCGTCGTACATCGCGTACAGCACGCGCCGGTGCACCGGCTTGAGCCCGTCCCGGACGTCCGGCAGGGCGCGGCCCACGATGACAGCCATCGCGTAGTCGAGGTAGGACCGCTGCATCTCGGTCTGCAGGTCCACCTGCTCCACGCGGTCGGTCAGCACGGGGGTGTGCTCGAGGTCGCCGGCGAGGCCGGCGTCCTCCGGGGTCGGTCCGTCCTGGGTCTCGTCACTCATGCGGTCTTTCCGTTCTGTCTGCTCGTCCTCGTGGTCCTGCGCAGGTCCCGCCCCCGGTCATTGCATGCCGAGCGGGACATATGTCGCGGATCAGATGTCGAGGAACCGGATGTCCTTGGCGTTCTGCTGGATGAACTCGCGGCGGGACTCGACGTCCTCGCCCATGAGCACGGAGAAGATCTGGTCGGCGGCGGCCGCGTCCTCCATGGTCACCTGCAGCAGGGTGCGGTGGTCGGGGTCCATCGTGGTGTCCCACAGCTCGGTGTAGTCCATCTCGCCGAGGCCCTTGTAGCGCTGGATGCCGTTGTCCTTGGGGATGCGCTGGTTGTTGGCGAGCCCGCGCGCCAGCGCCTCGTCCCGCTCGGCGTCCGTGTAGACGTAGTCGTGCGGGGCGTTGGACCACTTGATCCGGTACAGCGGCGGCTGGGCCAGGTAGACGAAGCCGTGCTCGATCAGCGGGCGCATGAACCGGAACAGCAGCGTCAGCAGCAGCGTGGTGATGTGCTGGCCGTCCACGTCGGCGTCGGCCATCAGCACGATCTTGTGGTACCGCGCCTTCTCGATGTCGAAGTCGTCGCCGATGCCGGCGCCGAACGCGGTGATCATCGACTGCACCTCGGTGTTGGACAGCGCCCGGTCCAGCCGCGCGCGCTCCACGTTGAGGATCTTGCCGCGCAGCGGCAGGATCGCCTGGTGCGCGGGGTCCCGGCCCTGCACCGCCGAGCCGCCCGCGGAGTCGCCCTCCACGATGTAGATCTCGGACAGGGAGGGGTCCTTGGAGGAGCAGTCCTTGAGCTTGCCGGGCATCCCGCCCGACTCGAGCAGGCCCTTGCGCCGGGTGGTCTCGCGCGCCTTGCGGGCCGCGAGCCGCGCCTGCGAGGCGTTGATCGCCTTGCGGATGATCTCCCGTGCCGCGGCCGGGTTGCGCTCGAGCCAGTCGCCGAACCGGTTGTTCACCTCGCGCTGGACGAAGGTCTTCGCCTCGGAGTTGCCGAGCTTCGTCTTGGTCTGGCCCTCGAACTGGGGCTCGGCGAGCTTGATCGAGATGACGGCCGTGAGGCCCTCGCGGACGTCGTCGCCGGTGAGGTTCTCGTCCTTGTCCCGGAGCAGCTTATTCTCCCGGGCGTAGCGGTTCACGAGGGACGTCATCGCCGAGCGGAAGCCCTCCTCGTGGGTGCCGCCCTCGTGGGTGTTGATCGTGTTCGCGTACGTGTGCACGGACTCGGTGTAGGCCGTGGTCCACTGCATGGCGAGCTCGAGGGACATCTTGCGCTCCGTGTCCTCGGACTCGAGCGCGATGACGTCGTCGTGGACGAGGTCGGCCTTCTTGGACGTGTTCAGGAACGTCACGTAGTCCAGCAGGCCGTGGTCGTACTTGTAGACGACCCGGCGGTGGCCGGCGCCGTCCTCGTCCTCGTGGTTGAGCCGGGCGACGTCGGTGCCGCCGTCGCGGCCCTCGACCGGCTCGGCGTCCGCGTGGACGGCGGTGCGGTCCGAGGCGGATCCGGCGATCTCCTCGCCGGACTCCTCCGGCGCCCGCTCGTCCGTGAGGGTGATCCGCAAACCCTTGTTGAGGAACGCCATCTGCTGGAAGCGGGCCCGCAGCGTCTCGAAGTCGAAGTCGACGGTCTCGAAGATGTCGGGGTCCGGGTAGAAGATCTGGGTGGTGCCGGTCTCCGAGGTCTCCTCACCCCGGACGAGCTCGCCCTGGGGCATGCCGCCGTCGGCGAAGACCATCCGCCAGACGTGGCCCTGGCGCCGCACCTCGGTCTCGACGCGCCGGGACAGCGCGTTGACCACGGAGATGCCCACGCCGTGCAGCCCGCCCGAGACGGCGTAGCCGCCGCCGCCGAACTTGCCGCCCGCGTGCAGGATCGTCATGACGACCTCGACCGTGGGCCGGCCCTCGGTCGGGTGGATGTCCACGGGGATGCCGCGGCCGTTGTCCACGACCTTGACGCCGCCGTCGGCCTGCAGGGTGATCTCGATGTGGTCGCAGTAGCCCGCCAGGGCCTCGTCGACCGAGTTGTCGACCACCTCGTACACGAGGTGGTGCAGCCCCCGCGGGCCGGTCGAGCCGATGTACATGCCGGGTCGCTTCCGGACGGCCTCGAGACCTTCCAGGACGGTGATGTCACCGGCACCGTACTCGCGCTTCTGCGGATCCTCTGTTGCCACGGGTTCCTGGCTCCTCCTGTTGGGCACACCGGTCCCGCTCCGGACGGCACAAGAGAACGCCGATGAGACGTTCGGGCGGCTCATCGGCTCGTGCGGGGTCGGAACGGGTCGACGACTCCGGGTGCCCGCGCCGCGGGCGAGGTGGTCGCGATCGGCCGTGGGGGCCCGGTCCGTCGATTGCTGTCTGGAACCGATTCTATCGGAAAACCGTGGGCTCGGGGTGCTCACAGGTCCCTCTGAGCGGCCGGGAAAGGGCCTCAGGACCACTTTTCCTCCGCTCCGCCACCCCCGGGACGCCACCGGGGGGCCGCAGCGCGCCACGAGGCCGCTCAGCGGTCCGGACCACCGGCCTCAGCCGTAGGTGTCGCGGGGCCCCCGGCCCTGCACGGAGCGGCGGCCGCGCTTCCAGCTCGGGGCCGTGGGACCGAGGATCTCGATCCGGGTGACGATGCCCTCCCCCAGGTGCTCGTCGAACATGCGCAGCAGCTGCGGCACCATGAGGCGCAGGTTCGCGGCGTAGGCGGTGGAGTCGCACCGGACCCGCACCACGGTCTCGTCGAAGCTCTCCGGCCGGCAGTGCCCGGCGATGCCCGGGCCCACGAGGTCGTCCCAGCGGGCCAGCACCGAGCCCACGGCGACCGGCGCCTTCCAGCCGCGCCCGGACACGAGCCCGTCCAGCACCGTGCCGACCCCCCGGGGGTCGCGGGCGGAGCGGCCCGCCCCGGAGTACCCGCCGAGCGCCCGCGGGTCGACGTCGTTGCCGCGGCGGCCCAGGCGCTCGGCGGCCGACGCGGTGGCCGCCTCCATGGCGGCGCCGAAGCCCTTGAGGTTGCGCCGGGCGGCCGCCCCGTAGAGCCGCCCGTCCCCGCGCGCCTCCGCCGCGTGGCGCATCCGGGTGAGCAGCGCCGCCGGCGCGTCGATCTCGTCCTCGATCCGCACGACGTTCGCCTCGGGGACAGAGGGCTCCTGGGGCTCCCCGGCGGGGAGCGGGTCGTCCTCGCGCCGCGGCCCGGTCACGACGACGACGCCTCCTCCGGCTCCGGACCGGTCCCGGCGGGCGCCTGCTCGTCGTCCCGGACGGCGGTGCCGGGACCCACCCGCACCACGTCGTGCGGACCGGCCACGAGCTCGGCCGGGAGGTCCTCCTCGACCGCGGCGGTCACGAGCACCTGCTCCGCGGAGGCCACGATCGCGGCGAGACGGCTGCGGCGGCGGGCGTCGAGCTCCGCGAACACGTCGTCCAGGACGAGGATCGGCGCGGCGCCCTCCGTGGGGTCGTCCGCCAGGTGGACGTACCAGGAGCCGAGGCGGAGCGCGAGGGCGTAGGACCAGGTCTCGCCGTGGGAGGCGTAGCCCCGGGCCGGCGCCGTCCCGAGCAGCAGCTCGAGCTCGTCGCGGTGCGGGCCCACGAGGGTCAGTCCCCGCTCGAGCTCCCGCTGCTCCGAGGCCTCGCACGCGTCGAAGATCAGCTGGTGCAGGTCCGCGGGCGTGAACCCGCGCAGCCGCTCGGCGTCCCCGGCCGCGCTCTCGGGCAGCACCGAGGACACGTAGCGCAGGGTCGTCTCCTTGGTCCCGTCCGTGAGCTGGCCGTAGGCGGTCGCCACCTGGGGCGCCAGGGCGTCGATGAGCTGCAGGCGCGCGTGCAGGATGCCGGCCCCGGCGCGGGCGAACTGGTCGTTCCACGCCGCCAGGGTCGACCGGTGGGTGTCCGTGAACCGGCCGCTCCGGCGGGCCGACTTCAGCAGCGCGTTGCGCTGCCGGAGCACCTTCTCGTAGTCGGCCAGGGTGCCCGCGAGGACCGGGCGCATGGACTTCGCGAGGTCGTCGAGGAAGCGCCGGCGGTGGGAGGGGTCCCCCTTCACCAGCGCCAGGTCCTCCGGCGAGAACAGGACGGTCCGCACGATGCCGAGCGCGTCCCGGGCCCGCACCGGGGAGGCCCGGTTGATGCGCACCCGGTTGGCGCGGCCGTCGTTGAGCTCGAGCTCCAGGACGGTCTGCTGCCCGCCCCGCCGCACCCGGACGCGGACGATCGCGCGGTCGGCGCCGAAGCGGATCAGCGGGCCGTCGGAGGACACCCGGTGCGAGGACAGGCCCGCCGTGTAGTCGAGGGCCTCGACGATGTTCGTCTTGCCCACGCCGTTCGGCCCGAGGAACACGGTGGTCCCGGGAGCGAGACGTATGTCCAGATGGGCATACGTCCGGTAGTCGAGCAGGGAGAGGTGGTCGACGAACACGCCGGGATCAGCAGCTTCCGGTTCCGGGCCGGCCGGTCACTGGCTGGGGAGCCGCACCGGCATCAGCAGGTACTTGTAGTCGTCCTTGTCCTCGCCCTCGGGCTCGGCCTGGGCGGAGAGCACGGCCGGCTTGGGCGGGGCGGTGAAGGAGAACCGGACGTAGTCGGAGGCGAAGGCGTGCAGGCCCTCCGAGAGGTACGTCGGGTTGAAGGCCACCGTGATGTCGTCACCGGTGAGGTGCGCGTCGAGGACCTCGGAGGCCTGGGCGTCCTCGCCGGTCCCGGCGTCCAGGGCCACCTGCCCCTGGGTGAAGGCCAGGCGCACGGGGGTGTTGCGCTCGGCCACGAGCGAGACGCGCCGGACGGCCTCGACGAGCTCGGTGGTCCGCACCGCCGCGGTGATCGGCGTGTGCTCCGGGAACAGCGACCGGATCTTGGGGTACTCGCCGTCGATGAGCAGGCTCGTGGTGCGGCGGCCGCCGGACTCGAAGCCGACGAGCTCCGCGGAGTCGGACAGGGCGATGTTGATGTCACCCGCCGGGCCGAGGGTCTTGGCGATGTCGTTGAGGGTGCGCGCCTTGATCAGCGCGGCCGTGGAGATGTCCTGGGTGCTGGGCCGCCAGGTGAGCTCGCGCATCGCGAGCCGGTAGCGGTCCGTGGCGAGCAGCGTCATCTTCTCGCCCTCGATCTCCACGCGGACGCCTGTGAGGATGGGCAGGGTGTCGTCCTTGCTCGCGGCGATGTTCACCTGCGCCACGGCGTGGGCGAACTCGTCGCCGGCCACCACGCCGGAGACGTCCGGCAGCGCGGGCAGCTCCGGGTAGTCGCCGACCGGCATGGCCGCGAGGTTGAAGCGCGAGGAGCGGCAGGTCAGGGTGACCTTCCCCTCGTCGGCGTGCACCTCGACCGGGGCGGAGGGCAGGGAGCGGCAGATGTCCGCGAGCAGACGGCCGGAGACGAGGGTGGTGCCCTCCTCCTGGACGTCGGCGCTGATCGACAGCCGCGCGGAGATCTCGTAGTCGAAGCTCGCGATGGACAGCTGACCGCCCTCCGCACGGATGAGCAGACCGGACAGCACGGGGACCGGGGGCCGAGGAGAGAGGGACCGAGCGGTCCAGGTGACGGCCTCGGCGAGAACATCGCGTTCGACGGAGAACTTCACGAGAGGTTGCTGCCTTTCAGTCTGAGCAAGGACGGCGGAGCCACGGTCCCGGACAGGGTCCGGTGCGGGCCGCGCCGCGGGGTGCAGCGGTGCGAACAGGGTCTTCGCCCTCTGCATCGTATCGGTCCGTTTCACAGGACGGCCATTCGGCCGCTCCGTGGCGGCGTCCGGGTGATCCGGGGCCCGGGAGGTCCCGGACGGGGTCGGCGCTCCAGGATTCTTGTTGTTTGGCCAGATGTCTCTTTAAGGATGGGAGTGTTAATAACCGCTGTGGAATCTGTGGATAACTGCCCCTCGGCCAGCACCCGGGCGGTGGCGGCCTGTTGAGTTCCTGTGGTTCGGGGTCCACCGGAACGCGTGCTGCCGGTGGACGAGATCCGCGTGGTTCCGCGGGTTCCACAGCCCTCCACCGAGTTGTACCGAGGTTCTCCACCGGTCGGACGGAGAATTCCACAATTTTATCCACAGGTGTGGGTTCTGTCCTGTGCACAGGCGCTCCACAAGCGCCGACATCCTGTGCAGGAGGGGGCCCCCGGGCCCGGGATCCCGCGGGCGGAGCCTGTGGACGAACTACACGAAAAGGCCCCGGCGGTGCTCCGCCGGGGCCTTCGGGGAGGGGTGGGGCCGGGTTCAGCCCTCGCGCTGCTGCTGCTTGATCCGGTTGGTGAGCTCCGTGACCTGGTTGAAGATCTGCCGGCGCTCGGCCATCAGCGTGCGGATCTTGCGGTCGGCGTGCATCACCGTGGTGTGGTCGCGGCCGCCGAGCTCCTGGCCGATCTTCGGCAGGGACATGTCGGTGAGCTCGCGCAGCAGGTACATCGCGATCTGCCGGGCGGTGACCAGGGTGCGCGTGCGGGACTTGCTCTTGAGCTCCTCGAGGCTGATGTCGAAGTACACCGCGGTCTGGGCCAGGATCGAGGCCGCGGTGATCTCCTGCGCGCCGTCGTCGGTGATGAGGTCCTTGAGCACCAGCTCGGCCAGGGGCAGGTCCACCGACTGCTTGTTCAGGGAGGCGAACGCGGTGACCCGGATCAGGGCGCCCTCGAGCTCGCGGATGTTGGTGGAGATGTGGGAGGCGATGTACTCCAGCACGTCGTCGGGGGCGTCCATGCCCTCGCTCGTGGCCTTCTTGCGCAGGATCGCGATGCGCGTCTCCAGCTCCGGCGGCTGCACGTCGGTGATCAGGCCCCACTCGAAGCGGGACCGCATCCGCTCGGCGAAGCCGGTGAGCTGCTTGGGCGGCATGTCGGAGGTGATCACGATCTGCTTCTCGTGGTTGTGCAGCGCGTTGAAGGTGTGGAAGAACTCCTCCTGCGTGTGCTCCTTGCCCGCCAGGAACTGGATGTCGTCGATCAGCAGCATGTCCACGTTGCGGTAGATCTCCTTGAAGGAGGAGCCCTCGTCGTCGCGGATCGAGTTGATGAAGTCGTTGGTGAACTCCTCCGAGTTCACGTAGCGCACCCGCACCTGGGGGTAGAGACGCTTGGCGTAGTGGCCGATCGCGTGCAGCAGGTGCGTCTTGCCCAGCCCGGACTCCCCGTAGATGAACAGGGGGTTGTAGGCCTTGGCCGGGGTCTCGGCCACCGCGAAGGCCGCGGCGTGGGCGAACCGGTTGGACTGGCCGATCACGAAGGAGTCGAAGACGTACTTGGGGTTCAGCCGCGCGGAGCTGTCCCACTCCCCCACCACGGCGGGAGCGGTGCCGGTGTCCTGGACGGGGCGGCGGGGCGGGGCGGCCTGCGGGTCCCGCGGCGGCGGCAGGGTCCGGTCGGCCCCGCCCATCTCGGAGCGGTGCGCCGGCTCCGGGGGCGGCGCCATGAGCCCGGCGGACTGCCGGTCGAGGCCGGCCGTCCGCCGGTCGACCTCCACCGCGTCGGCGGTGTCGGCGTGGTCGACCCGTGCGGGCAGGTCGGTGCGGTTGCGCTCCGCCTCGAGCTCGCTGATCGGGGGCAGGGCCGCGGTGGGCGTCGAGGCGCCCGCCTCCGGTGCGGGAGCGGTCTCGAGGTCGGCGTCCACCACGAACGCCACGAGCGTCTCGGGGCTGAAGGCCCGGCCCACGGAGGACCGGAGCACGGACGCCATCTGGTTCTGGAAGAACTCGCGGGTGAGCTCGTTCGGGACCGCGACGAGCAGCGTGGTGCCGATGAGGCCCTGGGGCTGGGCCAGGGAGATGAACCCCCGGTAGCGCCCCGTGGTCATCGGGTCCTCGTACATGTACTGCACGCATTCGGCCCACTGCGCGCTGAGCGCCTGATTGTCCTGCGTGCCCACGCGTACTCCTGCTGTCGTCGAGATGTCATCGAGCTGTCGTCGGGATGACGAGGCGGTGGACGAGTCGTCCCGGCCCCTCGCCGGGGATCTTGTCCACAGCGTTGTTCACAACGGTGGAAAAGCTGTCGGGGGCCAGCCGCGAGTGCCAGCCTAGAACATGCGCCGAACGTGTTCATAGCCGTTTTCCGGGGGCTCCGGGAACTACAGACGTGTAGTTCGACCCCCGATCCGCGTGGTTCCGCGGCTCCGGCCGGGCAGGTTTTCCACAGGATGTGATGAAGATCCGTGCACAGCTGTGGGTAGGATGTGAACTGCACAGCGGCACCGGGTCTCCCGGTGCCCGGTCCAGCACCCGACCACCGTTCGATCCGGTTCCGCCCCGGCCGCCCCGCTCCTGCGCCGGCGGCACCGGGGCCCTCGGCCACCCGTCGCTGATTTGACCACCCCCTGCCCGTTGTCTAGGGTGAAGTAGTCTTTTGTGTCCACTGTCATGCCCATCCGCATGCTCGGACGCATCCACCAGCACCGCTGTGACCGTCCCTCTCCTCCGCGCCGAACCCGGTGCGGTGAGCCCGAGGACGGGCGCACACCCTGACGCCTTTGGAGTAACCAGTGAGCAAGCGGACTTTTCAGCCGAATAACCGCCGTCGCGCCAAGAAGCACGGCTTCCGTGCCCGGATGCGCACCCGCGCCGGCCGCGCCATCCTCGCCGCCCGCCGCAGCAAGGGCCGCACCGAGCTCTCCGCCTGAGCCGGTCCGTGTCGGCACCGGCGCTTCCGAGGACCGCCCCGCGACGGGCGCTCCTCGTCGTGCCGGAGCCGCCCGAGCCGCCGACCGTGCAGGAGCGGGACCGTGCTGCCTGAACAGCACCGGATCCGGACCTCGGCCCAGTTCTCGGCCACCACGCGTTCCGGCGCCCGCAACGGGCGCCGGAACGTCGTCGTCTATGTGCGTCCCACCGGCGAGGAGCACCCGGCCCGGTTCGGCTTCGTCGTCTCGAAGGCCGTGGGCAACGCCGTGCGCCGCAACAAGGTGAAGCGACGCCTCCGGGAGCTCGCCCAGACCACGGTCAGGCAGGCCCCGTACGGTTACGACGTCGTGGTGCGCGCGCTGCCGCCCGCCTCCCGCGCGGACTGGGCGGAGCTGGCCGCCGACTACGCGAAGGCGTGGCGGACGGCGTCCGCGCGGGCCGGGGCTCCCGGGACCGCCGGGACGACGACCACCGCAGCAGACCGACGACCCGCACGGGAGGAGCCGGAGTCATGAGCGAGCACGCTCACGCGCCCGAGGACCTCCTCGCGGCGGCTCCCCACGAGTTCGTCCGCCCGGCGTCCGCGTGGCAGGTCCTGTGGTTCCTGCCCCAGAACGCGCTCATCGCGGGTCTCAAGCTCTACCGGACCATCGTCTCCCCCCTGTACGGGGACGTCTGCCGGTACTTCCCCTCCTGCTCGGCCTACGCCCTCGAGTCCGTCACGGTGCACGGCGCCGTGCGCGGGCTGGGCCTCAGCGTCCGCAGGCTCCTCCGCTGCCACCCCTGGGCGGCGGGTGGGATCGACAGGGTCCCGGACGGGGGCCGGGTCTTCCCCGACTTCGCGTCCCTTCCCCGGATCGTCCTGCTGAACCATCCCACCCTTGCTGAGCGCCACCAGCACCACCCCGCCGGGGCCACCGGTCCCGCGGCCCAAGGAGAGCCTTCCCCATGAACCTGTTCGAAATGATCCTCTTCCCCTTCAGGTGGGTCGTCTCCGCCGTGCTGTGGGTGTTCCACGAGATGCTGACGGCCCTCGGGATGGACCCCGCCGCGGGCATCACCTGGGTGCTGTGCATCGTGGGCCTGACCCTGGTCATGCGCACGCTGACCATCCCGCTGTTCCTCAAGCAGATCAAGTCCATGCGCGGCATGCAGGAGCTGCAGCCGGAGATGGCCAAGCTCCAGGCCAAGTACAAGGGCAAGAAGGACCAGCTGTCCCGGCAGGCCATGGCCCAGGAGCAGATGGAGCTGTACAAGAGCCACGGCTCCAACCCGTTCTCCGCCTGCCTGCCCATCCTGGTGCAGATGCCCATCTTCTTCGGGCTGTTCCAGGTCCTCAACGGCGTGCCCGGGTCCGCGGCCGCCGGCGAGGGCGTGCACGTCCTGAACGCGGCCACCGTGCAGTCCTTCAACGAGGCCACGTTCTTCGGCGCCCCGCTGTTCTCCACGCTGCTCAACCCCGGCGACGGCAACCACGTGGCCACGATCCTCCTGGCGATCGTGATGATCGTCGCGATGTCCGCCTCGCAGTTCTTCACCCAGAAGCAGCTGACGGCCAAGAACATGAGCGAGGCCGCGAAGGCCTCCCCCATGTACCGCCAGCAGCAGATGATGCTGTACCTGTTCCCCCTGGTCTTCGCGATCGGCGGCATCAACTTCCCCATCGGCGTCCTCATCTACTGGACCGTCTCCAACGTCTGGTCCATGGGCCAGCAGTGGTGGGTCATCCGCAACAACCCGACCCCGGGCTCGCAGGCCGAGCAGGAGCTCAACGAGCGCCGCGCCGCGAAGGGGCTCCCCCCGGTCGGCAAGACCGTGGAGGAGCACGAGGCCGACATCGAGGAGCAGCGTGCCCGCGCCGCCGCCGGGCAGCGTCAGCAGCCGGTCGGCAAGAAGCGCCAGAGGCAGCAGGCGAAGCGGAAACAGGCGCGATGACCGCGGCCGGCCGACCCGGCTCGACCCCCTCCCCGCACGGGGCCGGCGCGCCCGGCCCCGTGCTTCCACGGCCCCAGGAGACGACATGACCGACATCCGGCAGACCACCCAGGACGCCGACGACGTGCAGCCCCCCGCGCCGCGCGCCGACGCCGACCGCGGCGCCGGGGCGGGAGCCCCCGCCGCGGAGACCCCGGCCGCGGAAACCCCGGCCGCGGAGCCCCCGGCCGCGGAGACCGCTGCCGCAGAGACCGCCGCCGTCGATCCGCTCGAGGAGGAGGGCGAGATCGCGGCCGACTACCTCGAGGAGCTGCTGGACACGGCGGACCTCGACGGCGACATCGACATCGAGGTCCGCGACGGTCGCACCTACCTGTCGGTCGTCGCCGACGGGGACGACGTCGAAGGCCTGTCGGCGCTGGTCGGCGAGGACGGCGAGGTCCTGGAGGCCCTCCAGGAGCTCCTGCGCCTCTCCGTGCTGGCCGCCACCGACCGGCGCTCCCGCCTGGTGCTCGGCATCGGCGGCTACCGGCTCCGCCGGGCCGGTCAGCTCCAGGACCTGGCCCTGGCGGCCGTGCGAGAGGCACAGGAGACCGGGGAGCGCGTGCACCTCGACCCCCTGTCCGCCTACGAGCGCAAGATCGTGCACGACGTGGTCGCCGAGCAGGGTCTCGTCAGCGAGTCCGAGGGCGAAGGGGCGGCACGGCACATCGTCGTGTCCGTTCCGCAGGGCTGATGGCCGAGGAGCCGCGCCCCTCCCCCGCTCCGCAGGACCCGCCGGTCCCGGACGAGCAGGAGCGGCGCGCCGCCGAGCGGCTGTTCGGCGAGCGGCTGCCGCTGGCGGAGCGCTACGTGGCGCACCTGGCGTCGTCCGGCATCGTCCGGGGGCTCATCGGCCCGCGGGAGGTGCCCCGGCTGTGGAGCCGGCACGTGCTCAACTGCGCCGTGGTCGAGGAGCTCATCTCGACCGGCGCCCGCGTGGCCGACGTCGGATCGGGCGCAGGTCTGCCCGGGCTGTGCCTCGCCCTGGCCCGGCCCGACCTGCGGATCACGCTCATCGAGCCGCTGGAGCGGCGCGTGCAGTGGCTGGACGAGGTCGTGGCCGACCTCGGGCTCACGAACGTGCGTGTGCTGCGGGCCCGGGCGGAGCAGGCCCGGGACGAGGTCGGAGAGGTGGACGTGGTCACCGCCCGCGCGGTCTCGGCCCTGGTGGGCCTCGTGGACATCACCCTGCCGCTGCTGCGCGGCACCGGAGAGCTGCTCGCCCTCAAGGGCCGTTCCGCGGCGGACGAGGTGCGCAAGGCGCAGAAGAAGCTGGACCGGCTCGGCGCCCGGTCCACCGAGATCGTCCCGGCCGGGGCCGACCTGCTCGAGGAGCCCACCACGGTGGTGCGGGTCCGGCTCTGAGCACCGCCGCCTGCTCCGCGCGGTGTCGGCGGTAGGCTGGGAGGAGTGTGCCACGGTCGGTGCGCCGAGCTCGGCCACGGGTCGACGGCAACCTGACCTGCGGCGCGGTGCCAGGCACCCCTCCCCCGCGGGAGGCGTGCTCCGACGGAACGAGTTCGAGACGAACCGGGAA
Organism: Kocuria sp. CCUG 69068; assembly: GCF_020833785.1. NCBI lineage: Bacteria > Bacillati > Actinomycetota > Actinomycetes > Micrococcales > Micrococcaceae > Kocuria > Kocuria sp. CCUG 69068. Next base: position 37,760 of record NZ_PDDL01000003.1, on the reverse strand, counting down.
GGTGCGCAGTCAGATGCCGATCGACGACGGCGCGGGAAGTCCGCGAGGCTTCGACGCCGAGTTCCCCCCCGATCCGCTTGATCAATCGATCAAGGTTGTTCCTGATCGGGGTACTCGTGTTTCACGTGAAACGGACGGACAGCTGCCCAAAATGACCACAACGATGGCGGAGGACACGCCGCTGGGGAGGAAGCTCGTGGAGGAGACCAGGCGACGCGCCAGGCTGAAGAAGGTCCAGCTGGAGAAGCCCGCCGCAACGCGGATCTTCACGATCAGCAACCAGAAGGGCGGCGTGGGCAAGACGAGCACATCGGTGAACATCGCGGTGGCCCTCGCCCGACAGGGGCAGAACGTCCTCGTCATCGACAACGATCCCCAGGGCAACGCGTCGACGGCCCTCGGCGTGGAGCACCACTCCGAGGTCGACAGCACCTACGACGTGCTCATCGACGAGATGCCCATCGCTGACGCGGTGAAGCCGTCCGCCGAGGCGGACAACCTCTGGGTCGTCCCGGCCACCATCGATCTGGCCGGCGCGGAGATCGAGCTGGTGTCCATGGTGGCGCGCGAGCACCGGCTCCGCCGGGCGCTCGAGGCGTACGCGAAGCAGCGCGAGGCCGACGGTCTGGAGCGGCTCGACTACGTCTTCATTGACTGCCCGCCGAGTCTCGGGCTGCTGACCCTCAACGCGTTCGTCGCGGCCACCGAGGTGCTGATCCCCATCCAGTGCGAGTACTACGCGCTCGAGGGGCTCAGCCAGCTGCTCAAGAACATCGAGATGATCCAGAAGCACCTGAACCCCGAGCTGTCGGTGTCGACGATCCTGCTCACCATGTACGACGGTCGCACCAACCTCGCGTCGCAGGTGGCCGAAGAGGTGCGCAACCACTTCCCCGCCGAGGTCCTGGAGACCATGATCCCCCGCTCGGTGCGCATCTCGGAGGCGCCGAGCTACCAGCAGAGCGTCATCAGCTACGACCCCAGTTCCACGGGGGCGCTGTCCTACCTGGAGGCGGCGGCCGAGATCGCCCAGCGCGCCCAGCGCTGACGGAGCGGCCCCTGGCCATTTCCCGGCCACTCCCCCGCCCGACGCCCGTCTCCTTCTGGAGGCGGGCGTCCTGCTGTTCCCGTCCCGCGCCGCGCGCAAGTGACCCACCGTTCCACGTGAAACGGCACGTCGGAACGCGTGGCTCGGCTAGAATTGTCCGGATTGCCGGGCGAGGGAGAGGAACATCGTGAGCGAACGACGACGTGGACTGGGCCGAGGTCTGGGAGCACTCATTCCGAGTGCACCCGCTGCCGAGGCCCCGGTGAAGGAGGAACAGGGCGCGGACGTCGGCCCGGCTCCGGTGCCGTCGACGAGCGCAGAGGACACGTCCCGGAAGGACGCGCCCCGCACGGATGTTTCACGTGAATCGACGTCCGCTGAAGCCGCACCCGCACGTGCTGAGAATTCGACCGACCAGCCAGACGCAGCAACCGGGACCCCGACGCACCGGCCCTCAGCCGGCGGAGAGCCAGCCACTAGTACCCCGAGCACGTCGAAGGCCGCCGCGCGTCCCGCTGGCGGGACCGCAGACGCAGATGACGTCCCCGAGCAGCCCGGGTCCGCCGAGCCGGCGAAGCGGTCGGCTGCCGGGGGACGGAGCAGGACTGTCAGCCCTGCCGCTCGGCAGAAGGCCATGAAAGCGCGGATGGACATGGGCGAGGCCCTGCGCAACACCACACTTGTCAGCCGACCCTCGGACATGTTCTTCCTGCCATCGGCCGGTGCCCCTGACGCCGCGCCGGCGGATGACTCCGGGGAGACGTCGTCGACGACGACGGAACCCGGTCCGGGGAACCGGGCCGGCGTTTCACGTGAAACATCGCGTCCGAAGGAGACTCGCCCGTCCGCGGAGGTCGTCGAGGCCCCGTCCGGGGGGCGCAGCCGGACCGCGGCGGAGCCGGAGCAGCAGCGACTCGATGTCTCCCCGGCCGGCCCCGCCGCCGCGGGCGATGCGCCGGAGGCGACAGATGATTCCGGCGCGGGAGAGGCGACCGAGGCGACCGCCGTGACGGACCGTCGCGCTTCCGATACGTCCGCGGGCGATGTTTCACGTGAAACGGACGCAGCGGTCGAGGAGCTGGCGGCGGTGCCCGGTGCTACGTTCGCCGAGATCCCGGTCGCGGCCATCCACCCCAACCGCAAGCAGCCCCGTCAGGTGTTCGACGAGGAGGAGCTCGCGGAGCTCGCGTACTCGATCGGCGAGCTCGGTGTGCTGCAACCGATCGTGGTGCGACCCACCCGCGAGGACGGGGAGCAGGCGTACGAACTGGTCATGGGCGAGCGGCGGTGGCGCGCGACCCAGCGCGCCGGGCTGCCGACCATCCCGGCGATCGTCCGCGAGACGGCGGACGACGACCTGCTCCGGGACGCCCTGCTCGAGAACCTGCACCGCAGCCAGCTGAACCCGCTCGAGGAGGCCGCGGCATACCAGCAGCTGCTGGAGGAGTTCGGCGCCACGCAGGAGGAGCTGTCCCGGCGCATCGGTCGCTCCCGCCCCCAGATCAGCAACACGATCCGTCTGCTTCGCCTGCCGCCGCTCGTCCAGCGACGCGTGGCCGCCGGCGTGCTGTCCTCGGGGCACGCCCGCGCCCTGCTGTCCCTGGCCGACCCCGCGCAGATGGAACGACTCGCGCAGCGGATCGTGGCGGAGGGGCTCTCGGTGCGGGCCACGGAGGAGGCCGTGCAGCTGACGGAGACGGGGGAGCGCAAGCCGCAGCGGGCGGCCGCCCCGGCCGGGCGGAACAAGGAGCGGCTCGACTACATCGCGGAGGCGTTCTCCGACCGCCTGGACACGAGCGTGCGGATCGCCCTGGGCGCCCGCAAGGGCAAGATGACCATCGAGTTCGCCTCGGTGGAGGACCTGAACCGCATCATCGAGGTGCTGGACCCCGGGATGGACCGCACCTAGACCACCGATCGCACGGAAGAGCCCCGGTGTTTCACGTGAAACACCGGGGCTCTTCCGTGCGCCGGGTCCGCCCGGCGGGGTGGTTCAGCGTCCGTTGTACTCGGCGACGTCGTCGACGCTCATGGTGCCCGTGGGCACGTCGTCCTCCGCGAGCAGGAACATGCGCTGCAGACCGAAGACGACGGCCTCGGCAAGGTGGTTCCGGTGCTCGGGATCGGCGAGGGCGGCCCGGTCGGCAGGGCTGGACAGGTAGCCGAGGTCGAGCCAGATGGTCGGCGCGTCCTGGGAGCGCAACAGGTCCCACTGCCGGGCGTGGGTGCCGAGGTCGAGCGCCCCGGTCCGGGCGACCATCTCCTTGAGCACGAGCACCGCGGCCCGTTCGCCGATGGGGGAGTAGATCTCGGAGCGGTCCTGCTCGCCCCAGTAGTAGGAGGCGACACCGCCGGCGGCGGGGGAGGCGTTCCAGTCGCAGTGCAGGGTGACCACCACGGAGTCCGTCCGGCTCCCGGTGACGGCCTCCCGGGTGGAGTCGGCGGTCCGCACGGGCGCGCCGCGGCGGTCGTGGAGCTTCCGCCCGGGCGAGACCACCGAGGGGTCGGCGCCGATCTCGTGCAGCAGCTCGGAGGCGCGGACGGCGACGTCCCGGGTCACCTCGTCGGCGCGGTCGCGGAAGTCCGGCGCCGCCGAGGCCGGCGGCTGCTGACCTGCTGCCCCGGACGGGACCAGCACCACGGAGCGGCCGCGCAGGGCGGAGGTGGCCCGTTCCAGGCGGTGGTACTCGCGCAGCGAGAAGGCCTTGGAGGACGTGATGTTCTTGTTGATCCGGGCGAGAGCGGCGATGGTCTCGCGGTCCACCACTCCGGTGGCCCCGAGACCCAGACTCTGCTGGAGCTCCATGACCGCGTGGTGCGTGCTGCTGCCGAACACCCCGTTCAGGTGTCCGTAGTAGAAACCCAACCGGGAGAGGTTGTGCTGCAGCATGCTGACGTCGTCGCCCCGGAGCGGGCGGTCGTCGTCGGCGTAGAGCGGGCGGTCACCGAGGGCGTACTGCGCCTCGTTGAGGCACCGGTCCGTCTCCGGGCCCACCAGGCCGTCCACGATGAGCCCGCGCTCCTGCTGGAAGGCGCGCACGGCGGCGTCGACGTGGTCGTCGAAGTAGGAGGGGTTGTTGACGTCCTGCGGGGCGAGGTAGGCCACGGTGACGCCGGCCCGGAGCAGCCGCTCCCGCAGGCTGACCACCCGCCGGCTCGTCATGGTCCGGCGCAGCATCGGTTCGGTGTCGTCGTTGTTCACGGGTGTCCCACGGGTCGGAGGGGTCGGCGTGGTGCCAGGACAGCGGCTCGTCCGCCCCTCCCCGGCGGGGGAGGGGCGGACGAGCCCGGGGTGTCGCGGATGTCGGGGGTCCGCTCAGTTCCCGGCGACGAGGTAGTCGGCGAACTCCTTCTCGAGGGCGCTCTTCGGCTTCGCGCCGATGGCCTTCTTGACCACCTCGCCGCCGGAGAAGAGGTAGATGGCCGGGATGGACGTGATGCCGTACTGGGACGCCACGGCGGGGTTCTCGTCCACGTTCAGCTTCACGACCTCGACGGCGTCGGCGTGCTCGGCGGCGATCGCGTCGAGGACCGGGCCGACCATGCGGCAGGGGCCGCACCACTCGGCCCAGAAGTCCACGATGACGGGCTTGTCCGATTCGAGGACCTCGGTGCGGAAGTCGGCGTCGGTGACGTTCTTGGCGGCGCTCATGTTTCTCCTTGTCCGGGTGCCGGGCACGCGGTCGGCGTGCCCGGACCGCTCTGGGTGACGTGGTGCGGAAGGCGGATCTGGTTCGATTATGGCCCATGCCGGTCCGGGCGCCGGCGGCGCCCGGACCGGGACGGCTCAGCTGTGCAGGACCGAGCGGTCGTGCAGGGCGGCGAGGTAGTGCTCGGTGTCGACGGCGGCGACGCATCCGGAGCCCGCCGCCGTGATGGCCTGGCGGTAGGTGGCGTCCACGACGTCGCCCGCCGCGAAGACCCCGGCGAGGCTCGTGGTGGAGCTGCGGCCGTCCACGGCGATGGTGCCGTCCACGGTGAGCTCGAGCTGGTCCTTGACCAGGGCGGTGCGGGGGTCGGAGCCGATGGCGACGAACAGCCCCGTCACGGGCAGCTCCGAGGTCTGGTGGGACTCCGTGTCACGGACGGTGACGGAGCGGACCTTGTCCTCGCCGTTGATGCCCACGACCTCGGCGTTCCACAGGACCTCGATCTTGGGGTCGTCGAAGGCGCGCTGTTGCATGATCTCGGAGGCGCGGAAGCTGTCCCGCCGGTGGATGATCGTGACCTTGGAGGCGAAGCGGGAGAGGAACGTGGCCTCCTCGAGGGCGGAGTCGCCGCCGCCGACCACCGCGATGTGCTGCTCCTTGAAGAAGAAGCCGTCGCAGGTGGCGCACCAGCTCACCCCGTGGCCGGAGAGCCGCTTCTCGTCCGGCAGGCCGAGCTCCCGGTACGCGGAGCCCGTCGCGAGGATCACGGCGTGGGCCCGGTGCACGGAGCCGTCCTCGAGGGTCACGGTCTTCACCTCGCCCTCGAGCTCGAGGGCGACGACGTCCTCGTAGCGGATGTCGGCGCCGAAGCGCTCCGCCTGTTGCTGCATGTTGGACATCAGCTCCGGGCCCTGGATCCCGTCGATGAACCCGGGGTAGTTCTCCACCTCGGTCGTGTTCATCAGCTCACCGCCCGCGGTCACGGACCCGGCGAAGACGATGGGGTGCAGGTTGGCGCGCGCCGCGTAGACGGCCGCGGTGTACCCGGCGGGGCCGGATCCCACGATGATCACCTCGTGGACGGTCTCGTCGTCCGCGCCGGCCTTCGGCTCGCCGGTCGAGGGGACGAGGTTGAGGGCGTTGATCACGGGACCGAAGTCGGGGCTCACTGTTCTGCAGACCTTCCGTACAGGGAGCGGCCGGGCACGCCGACCGCAGGGACCACTGGCACAACGGGGCGCGCGCGGCGGATATTCCGGTGCCGGACCCGCCCCGGCGGGTCCGGCGGGGGGAGCGGGGCCCTCAGTCGAGCTGGATCTCGCCGATCCGCAGGCCGTGGTTGAACCCGGCGATGGGGTTCGTCAGCTGCGGCAGCTGCGTCCAGTTCACGATCACGTACTGCTGGTCCTCGTCCTGGGCGGCCGCGGCGAGCGGAACCGTGATCTCCGGGCCCGTGAAGGAGCCGGAGGCCACTTGGTCGGCGCCGTCCAGGCTCGGGGTGTCGTTGACGTACACGTCGAACATCCCGCCCGAGCCGGCCGACTGGCTGAGCCTGAGCGTCTCCACGGGCGCGGGCTCCTCGAGCTGCACGGCGAGGCCGACGCTCGGCGTCCGGTTGCCGAAGTTCGGGTCGGAGAACCCGTAGCTGATCCAGTAGGTGGACGGGTTGCCGTCGACGATCTGGCCCAGCTGCGCGTCCTGGTCGGCCATGAAGCCCGGGTCGGTCGGCACCACCCGGGTGACGGCGCGGGGCTCCGGCTCGGCGGCCGGGGCCTCCGGCTCGGGGCTGGGCTGCACCTGCTCCGCCCCGGCCTGCTCCTCGGCCGGCGCGCTCACGGCGGGCTCAGGGCTGTCCGACCCGGCGAAGAGTCCGCCCAGCCGGTCGAAACTGAACACCACGGCACCGATCAGCAGGGCCAGGAGCAGGAGCAGGAGCAGCAGCAGGCCCCGGCCGCCCTTCTGCGGCCGGTCCGCGGTCGCCTCCCGGCGCGGCGGCGCGGCCGCGGCCGCCTCCTCCGGCCCGTGGGGCGTGTCCGGGTGCCCGTCGTCGTAGTCGTCGTAGCTGTCGTAGCGGTTGTCGCCGTCGTAGCCCGGGTCGATGTCCGTCCCGGCCGTGCGGACGGCCGAGGCCGCCGTGCCGCTCGCCGCCGCGCGGTCGAAGAGGGTCGAGCGGGTCGAGGTGGCGCTGACCCGCACCGGCCGGCCGAGACGGGTGCGCACCGAGGGGGCGGGCGCGGCGTCGTCGTACGAGTCGTCGTCCCGCCACCGGGTGACCTTGGGCTGGGGGGCCGCGCCGCCGAGGTCGTCGGAGGCCTCGGTCGCGACCACGGGGGTCGGGCTGGTGGGGTCCGGCTCGTCGTACACGTAGGACCCGGGGCCGCTGCCGCGCGGGGCGCCGAAGATGTCGTCGCTGAGGGACTCGTCCTCGACGTCGTCCGGCTCCACGAGCAGGGAGTCCAGCATGTCCGCGGCCGGGGTGTGCGAGGTCACGAGGTAGGTGTGCGCCTCCGCCTGGCCCAGGTCCAGGATCTGGAAGGGGGCGCCGATGCTGCCGTTGGCCATGGAGCGGGCGTTCTCCACGAGCAGGGACGTGTGCCGCTCCGCGGGCAGCAGGATCGACACGCGGCGGCCGAGGATCTGGTCCTGTCCCTCGAGCACGCGGTCGCCCTCGGCGGTGGCCAGCACGTCGGTGACGACCTTGTAGCGGCCGCCGAGGACGGAACCGAGCTTCATCGGTGCGGGCACGTTGGCTCCCTGGGGGTCGGGAATCCGCGGCGGGGGCCGGAATTCGCGGGCGGGGGTGGCCGGCGGGGCAGAAGGGGTGTTCCTGACCCACGTCACCGACCACTCAGCACTTTACCGGTCCCGGCCTCCCGCGGCCGAGAGCCTCGTCACACGGCCGGTCCGGGCGCTCGCTCCGCTCGCTCCGCCCGGTCGGGGCGGTCGGGGCGGTCAGCGGCCGAGGCGCGCGAGGAGCGGGCGCACGAGGCTGTCGAGCTCCCGGACGCGGCAGAGCTTGAGGGCGCCCAGGTAGGCGATCCCCATGACGGTCCCGCCCGCGGCGACGGTCGCGATCGCCGTCAGCTGGTTGGTCCAGGGGAAGCCGGCGGGGTCGTATCCGCCGAGCAGGAACAGGGCCACGGCACCCACCGCGCCGGCGAGCAGGGACGCCACGAGGATCCGGGCGTGGGAGTCCACGATCCGGGCCACGTCGTAGTCCCCGATCCGGCGGACCAGGACCACGTGGTAGATCAGCGCGCTCAGGACGTTCTGGGCCGCGTAGCACGCGGCGACCGCGAAGACGATGAGGTCCGGCGGGACGAACGACCAGATCAGCAGCGCCGAGACCACGGTGAAGAGGGCGACGCCGACCTGCACGAGGAACGGGGTGCGGGCGTCCTCCTGCGCGTAGAACGCCCGGCCGAGCATGAAGGACACCGACATGAAGGGCGCGCCGATCGCGATCACCGTGATCACCTGGCCGACCACGGCCCCCGCGGAGGGGACGCCGCCGCTGAAGAGCATGCCGAGGGGGCCGGCGAAGACCACCAGGGCGACGGTGGCGAAGACGGTCGCCACCCCGGTGATGCGCAGGCTCGAGGACAGGGACGCGACCATCCCGGCCCGGTCCCCGTCCGTCGAGGCGGCGGCCATCCGGTTGAACAGCACCGTGGCGATGGACAGCCCGATCACCCCGTGCGGGAGGGAGTACAGCATCGAGGCCTGGTTGAGGGCCGCCACGCCCGCGATCTGCTGCGGCGGGTCCATCGCGAGGTACTCCGGGCGGTAGCCGGTGGGGATCGCCGCGACCTTGGTCAGGGTCAGGAACGCCAGGTTGGCGAGGACCCCGGTGGCGAGGGTCCAGCCCGCGAGCCGCGCCGCGGTGGAGAGGCCGATGCCGCGCCAGCCGAACTTCGGGCGCAGTCCCAGCCCGAGCCGGCGCAGCGGCCAGAACAGCACGAGGGCCTGGGCCGCGACGCCCACCGTGGCCATGGCCGCCAGCCAGAAGGTCTTGGCCGGGGACCAGTTCTCGAGGGTGTGCACCGTCTCGGCGTACGCCCCGAACTGCTGGACGAACACGAGCAGCGCGGCGATGGCCACCACGTTGTTGACCACCGGCGCCCACATGTACCAGCCGAAGGCGCCGCGGGCGTTCAGGACCTGCCCCACCACGGTGTAGAGGCCGTAGAAGAAGATCTGCGGGAACGTGAACAGCGCGAACGTCAGCCCGAGCGAGAGCTGCTCCTCGGTCCAGTCGGTGCCCATGGTCCGGATGATGGGTCCCGCCAGCAGCACCACGACCGCCGTGACCCCCAGCAGGGCGAGCACGGCGAGGGTGAGCAGGCGGGCGATGTAGTCGGCCCCGCCGTCGTCGGCGGTCCTGGAGGCCTTGATGATCTGCGGCACCAGGACGGCGTTGAAGATGCCGCCCGCCACGAGGACGTAGATCAGGTTCGGCAGCGTGTTCGCGAGCTCGAAGACGTCGGAGACGGTCGTGATGGAGCCGATCGCCACCGTGATGAGGACCGTCTTGACGAACCCCAGCGCGCGGGAGACGAGCGTGCCCGAGGCCATGATGGCGCTGGAGGCCGCGCCCGAGCGGCGGGCCGGGGCCGCCGGGGTGCCCTTCCCGGCCGGCCCGGAGGGCTCCGCGGTCTCAGAGCTGGTGGATGATGTATTCACGGGCGATGTCGGCGATGCGCCGTTCGTTGGGGAAGGACAGCTTCCGGCCGAGGTCGTCGATGTTCACCCAGGCGACGTCCACGGCCTCGTGGTCGGGGTCGTTGTCCGTGGTGAGGTGACCGCCCGTGGCGCGCAGCAGGAAGTGGTGCACCGTCTTGTGCACGCGGTGCCCGGAGACCGTGAACCAGTAGTCGATGCTGCCCAGCGGGCTCAGCACCTCACCGGCGATGCCGGTCTCCTCCTCGATCTCGCGGATCGCGGCTTCCTCGTTGGACTCCTCGCCCTCGGGGTGGCCCTTGGGCAGGCACCACTCGAGGCGCCCGCCGCGGTTGATCCGGGCGATGATGGCCACCGGGTGGGAGGGCGCGCCGAGGTCGACGACGATCCCGCCGGCGGAGACTTCCTCGACCGTGGGCAGCGCAGCGGCCGGCGCGGTCGGCCGCTTCTTCGGTGCGCTGGGTACGGGGAAAGCCATGTCTCCTACCTTGCCACAATCGCCCGGGCTCCCGCCGGAGCGGGGGAGGGGCACCGGCGGCCGGTTCCGGCGGGGCCGCGGCGGCCGGGTCCGCGCCCCGGGGTCTGGAACAATGGGCGGCACCATGACGCAGCTCCCCGACGCCCACGCGATCCACCCCGCCGCCCTCGACCTGGGGCGGCGGTTCTCCGCCGCCGGCCACGAGCTCTCCCTCGTGGGCGGGCCCGTGCGGGACCTCTTCCTCGGCCGGCCCGCCCTCGACCTGGACTTCACCACCGACGCGACGCCCGAGGAGACGCTCGCCGTGGTCACGGGGTGGGCGGACGCGGTGTGGGAGATCGGCCGCGCCTTCGGGACCATCGGGATGCGCCGCGGCGACGTCCAGCTGGAGGTGACCACCTACCGGGCCGAGGCCTACGACGCGGACTCGCGCAAGCCGCAGGTGGCCTTCGGCGACTCCCTCGAGGACGACCTGTTCCGCCGCGACTTCACCATCAACGCCATGGCGCTGCGGCTGCCCGGCCTGGAGCTCGTGGACCCGCACGGCGGGATCAAGGACCTGCACGCCCGGGCGCTGCGCACCCCGGGCGCCCCGGAGGACTCCTTCTCGGACGACCCCCTGCGCATGATGCGCGCCGCCCGCTTCGCGTCCCAGCTCGACGTCGAGGTGGCGCCCGAGGTGCGCGCGGCCATGACCGGCATGGCGGAGCGCATCGCGATCGTCTCGGCCGAGCGCGTGCGCGAGGAGCTCGTCAAGCTGGTCTGCGGGCGCCGGCCCCGCCGCGGCATCGACCTCCTGGTGAGCACGGGGCTCGCCGAGGTCGTGCTGCCCGAGGTGCCCGCGCTCCAGCTCGAGACGGACGAGCACCACCGGCACAAGGACGTCTACCAGCACTCCCTGACCGTCATGGAGCAGGCCGCGGCCCTGGAGTCCGGTCCGGACGGCCCCGTGCCCGGGCCCGACTTCGCGCTGCGCTTCGCCGCGCTCATGCACGACGTCGGCAAGCCCGCGACCCGGCGCTTCGAGGAGTCCGGTGCCGTGAGCTTCCGCCACCACGAGGTGGTGGGCGCGAAGCTCACGGCCAAGCGGATGCGGGCCCTGCGCTTCGACAACGACACGATCAGGACGGTGGGCCGGCTGGTCGAGCTGCACATGCGCTTCTACGGCTACGGGGACGCCGAGTGGACCGACTCCGCCGTGCGCCGCTACGTCCGGGACGCCGGGGAGTGCCTGGAGCGGCTGCACCGGCTCACGCGGGCGGACGTGACCTCCCGGAACCGGCGGAAGGTGGCACGGCTCGCCGCCGCCTACGACGACCTCGAGGCGCGGATCGAGGAGCTCTCCGCGCGCGAGGAGCTCGACGCCGTGCGGCCGGAGCTGGACGGCGAGCGGATCATGGCGGTGCTCGGCATCCCGCCGGGGCCGGCGGTGGGCCGGGCCTACAAGTTCCTGCTGGACCTGCGCCTGGACGAGGGGGAGCTGGGGCCGGAGGAGGCCGAGCGGCGGCTGCGGGCCTGGGCCGCGGACACCCTGTGAGCCCCCGGTCCGGCGCCGGCGCCGCCGGGAACGCCCTCTGCTGCCCCCGGAGTGCATATATCGGTGAAGGCATATCTTCCGACCTCACCGCGGTCCTTCGGGCCGGGATCGGGGCGGGCGTGCTGCGCGGACGGCGGGAGGGGCCGTGAGCCCCCTGGGCGGGTCCCGGGGCGGCCACCGGGCGCTGCTCGTCGGCCTGAGCCTCTACGCGGTCATGACGGCCTGGCTGCTGCGGCTGCCCTGCCGGGTGCCCGGCTGGGGCGCCGCGGAGAGCCTGCCCGCGCTGTGCGCCTCCGAGATCGCGCCCGGCGAGGCGTCCGGGGCGGGCGGGTTCTTCACGGGCGGGCCCGCGGGGGACCAGCCCGCCCTGGTCGGGATGATCACCACGGTGGTCGGCTGGTTCGCGGCCCGCCTCTCCGCGCTGTTCGGGACGGACGTGGACCGGGGCGTGTTCGCCGACCTCTCCGTGCTGCTGCTGGCCCTGGTGTGGATCGGCACGGTGGCCGCGGTCTCCGCGCTCTCCGGCAGGCGCGGCGCGGACGCGTTCGTGCTGGCGCTCGCACCGGTGGCGGTCCTGGTGGGCTTCGGCACGTGGGACCTGTGGGCCGTGCTGCTGATGATGCTGGCGCTGCTCTTCCACGTCCGGGGCAGCCCCGTGCCGGCGGGGATCCTGCTGGGTCTCGCGGCGTCCGTGGCGCTGTTCCCCCTGGTGGTCCTCCTGGCCGTGCTGCTCCTGGCCGTGCGGTACCGGCAGTTCCGGGACTTCGCGGTGGTCCTGGCCGGGACGCTGCTCACCTGGGCGCTGGTCAACGGGCCGTTCCTGCTCTCCGCCCCGGACCGGTGGGTCCGGCAGCTCCGCCTGCCCTGGGACGGGCCCGTGGGGGGCTCCTCCTCCTGGGGCGTCTGGGCCCGGGTGGAGCAGGCGCGCACGGGTGCGGCCCCGGACCCGGCGGGGGCGGGGCAGTGGGTGCTCCTGGCCCTCGTGCTGGGTCTCGTGGTGGTGCTCGTGCTGACCCTGCTCACCCGGCAGGAGCCCAGCGTCGTCCAGATCGCGTTCCTCCTGCTGGCCGTGCTCGTGCTCTCCGGTCCCGCCTATTCCCTCGTCCACGTGCTCTGGCTGGCGCCCCTCGTGGTGCTCAGCCGGCGCAACTGGCTCGAGTTCGCCGCCTGGCAGCTCGTCGAGGTCCTGTGGTGGACCACCCTGGTCCTGCCCGAGCCGACCTGGCCGGTGCTGCCCGGGCTCGGCCTGATCGGCTGGGACGCGCAGGACCTGCTCGCGGCGGTGCGCGTGCTGCTCCTCGTCCTCCTGGTGGTCGCGGTCGCGGTCGACGTCCTGCGGGGCGGTCAGGCGCGGCGGATCGGGCTCTCCGAGGCCGGTTGAGCGTCCCGGCTCCGCCGGGAGGGGGAGACCGGCGGCCGCCACGCCCGCACGGGTTCATCCTGACGGCGGTGCCGTCCCGCGCCGGCTCTCCCGTAGGTTGGTGGCGGAGAAGAACAGACGAGTGCTCGGGAGGAGCGCCGGTGATCGAGATCGAGAACCTGACGAAGACCTACGGCGGCAAGACGGCGGTGGACGACGTCAGCTTCACCGTCCGCCCCGGCAAGGTGACCGGGTTCCTGGGGCCCAACGGGGCCGGCAAGTCGACCACGATGCGCCTCGTCGTCGGGCTGGAGTCCGCGACCCGGGGCCACACCCGCGTCAACGGCAGGCCGTACGCCCAGCACCGGGCGCCGCTCGCGGAGGTCGGGGTGCTGCTGGACGCGAAGGCGGTCCACCCCCGGCGCACCGCGCGCGCACACCTCTCGGCGCTCGCCGCGACCCACGGCATCGCGAAGTCCCGCGTCCAGGAGGTCGTGGACCTCACCGGGCTCGGGGCCGCGGCCGACAAGCGGGTGGGAGGCTTCTCCCTCGGCATGGGCCAGCGCCTCGGGATCGCCGGGGCGCTGATCGGCGACCCGCACACCGTGATCCTCGACGAGCCCGTCAACGGACTGGACCCCGAGGGCGTGGTGTGGGTGCGCCACCTCGCCAAGTTCCTCGCCTCGGAGGGCCGCACGGTCTTCCTGTCCTCCCACCTCATGTCCGAGATGGCGCAGACCGCCGACCACCTCGTGGTGATCGGCCGGGGCCGGATCCTCGCGGACGCGCCGATCCAGCAGATCCTCGCCGGGGGCCGCACGCGCACCCGGCTGCGCGCCACCGACCGGGAGGCGATGCGCCGCGCCCTGCAGGGCACGGACGCCGGCATCACGGAGTTCGACGACGACGGACTCCTGGTCACGGGGCCGGAGCCGCGGCGCATCGCCGAGGCCGCCCTCTCCCACGGGGTGCTGGTCCACGAGCTCACCCCCCTCACGGAAACCCTCGAGGACGTGTACATGGCCATGACCCAGAACGAGGTCGAGTACCGCTCCGGCGGCGCTCCCGCACCGACCGACCCGGCGCCCTGGGCGGGCGCCGACGCACGAACCGGAGACCGAGCATGAGCACCAGCACCTCGACCGCCCCCCACCCGCAGACCGGTACCCCGGAGCGCACCGGGCCGTCCGACCCCGCGTCCCGGGTGCGGCTGGGCTTCGGCCGGGTCCTGCACTCCGAGTGGATCAAGTTCCGCTCCCTGCGCTCGCACTGGATCCTGCTCGGCGTCGCCCTGCTCCTCTCCCTCGGCTTCGCAGCGCTGGGCGCCTGGAGCACCACGTCGCTGCAGAGCTTCAACGAGCAGGCCGCGCAGGAGCAGGTCGACGAGTCGCTGGACGGACGGTCCCCGGAGGAGCTCGGGCTCACCGAGGAGGAGGTCCAGCAGCAGCAGGACGCGTTCGCCGCCGAGTCGGACCAGCAGATCGCCGCGCAGTCCGACATTGCCCTGCCGGACGGGATGGGCTTCAGCGAGTACCTGGCCATGACCAGCGCCAACAGCGGCCTGCAGCTCGTCATGCTGCTCCTGGGAGCGCTGGCCGTGCTGTTCATCGGCTCCGAGTACGCCACCGGCGCCATCCGCACCACCATGACGGCGGTGCCGCGGCGCACCCCGGTGATGCTCGCCAAGACCGTGGTGCTCTCCGTGGTCGCGTTCCTCTTCGGGGTGCTCAGCGGGCTCCTGTGCCACCTCGTCGTCCAGCCGGTCCTGGCGGGCGGGGACCTCGGCTACGACGTGTGGCAGGAGCCCGTCCTGCTCAACGTCCTGGCGGTGGGCGTCTTCTACATGGTCACCGCGTGGCTGGGCTTCGGGCTCGGGGCCCTGCTGAAGTCCACGACGTGGGGGATCGTGGTGCTCGTGGTGCTGGTGATGGTCCTGGAGATCGTGCTGTTCGCGCTGTCCTTCGAGTGGCTCGAGGACGTCAAGCCGTACTCCCCGGGGGCGGCCGGCACCCAGCTGACCACGATGTACCAGTCCGCCGACCCGGTGCTCACCCACGTGGAGTCCGGCCTCGTCTACGGCGCCTGGGGCCTGGTGCTCGTCGCGGCCGGGATCCTGGCCACCCGGAGGCGCGCGCTCTAGCGGTTCTTCCGTCCCGGCGGCGACGCCGGCCCTACGATGTGAGCTGGTGGGCCGGGACGCGGCCCGCACCGTCCGGGCCGAGTGCCGGACGGACCCCTGGGGAACGGGAGCTGCGGTGTCGGTGTCACGGGAGCGGGAGGCCGGCGAGGCCCTCTCCGCGGTCGACGCCCGGGGCCTGCGGCGGACCCTGCTGCACTGGCTGACGGTCGTGGTGGTCCTCGTGACCGTGTTCAGCTCCGTGGTCAACTGGGTCTTCGTGGACCGGGAGCCGCAGGACCCTGTGGCCACGTGGCTCGGGGGGCTCGAGAACGGGCGCTCGCGGCAGCTGCTGTCCCGCACCGAGGCCGTCGTGGCGGACCCCACCCTGAACATCTTCTCGAACCGCGTGTACCGCAACGCCGCGGGGCGGATCGGCGGCTACGAGATCCTGGGCGTGGACCGCCGCGGGAGCCGCGCCGAGATCCGGGCGCGCGTGTGGTGGGACGGACCCGACGGCGCCCGGGACCGGGAAGAGGTCCACGTCTACGGGGTGCACCAGGTGCGGCGCAGCGGTCCCTTCAACGACCAGTGGCAGCTCGACGCCCCGGACGCGGCCCCCTTCTCGATCCACCTGCCCGCCCCCCTCGACGAGCTCTCCGTCAACGGGGAGACCGTCCGCCCGGACCCGGACGACCGGGTGCCCGACCCCGAGGGCCCCGGCGGCACCTGGCGCTTCGAGGCCCTGCCCGGGAACTACGCGATCGGACTGCCCGGGAACTCCTACTACACGGCGGACCCGCCCCTGGAGCCGCACACCGTGGCGTTCCGGGATCCGGCACCGGCCTCGGTGGCGCTGCGGATCGAGCCCTCCCCGAGGATGTGGCAGGAGGTCGACGACCGGATCGAGGAATGGCTGGAGAGCTGCACCGCCTCGGACGAGCTGTCCCCCGAGGACTGCCCCTCGTCCCGGCGCTGGGCGGCCCCGCAGGAGCCGCTCGAGCCGTCCGCGGCGGCGACCGGGACGCCGGACCCGGAGATCACCGGCGTCCGGTGGCGGCTGGTCTCCCGGCCCGCCCTGGTCCTGGTCCCGGACCCGGCGGACCCGCTGCGCTGGACGGCGGACGCGCACCGGCCCGCGGAGGCGCGGCTGAGCTACGAGGAGGACGGGGAGACCGTCACGGAGCGGATCGAGTTCCCCGTCCGCGCCGCCGTGCGCTCCACCGGCCAGAGCGCCGAGATCAGCGTGGGCCTGGAGTAGTCGCGGGCGGCGCCGCCTCGGCGGGCGTCGCCTCGACGGGCGCCGCCGTGCGCGCGGGCGCGCGCCGGAGACCCCCCAGCACCCGGTCGGCCAGCACCCAGTAGGCCACCCCTGCCACGAGGGAGGCGACCACGGCCAGGACGGGCGAGACCGGCAGCAGAGCGGGATAGACCAGCCAGTGGGTGAGGTAGACGTACAGGGAGGCCGCGGCCAGCCATCCCGTGACGCGCCGCAGGCCGGCCGGAACGGGCAGCGCGGTCACCCACAGCAGCAGGAGGACACCGGTGATCACCGTGACCTCCCGCACGGTGCTGTCGAAGTACCCCGGCACCGTCAGGAGGGTCAGGAGAGTGACGAGAGACCGTTCCAGGACCGTCCGTGTCCGGGCGGCGGCCCAGCCGAGCGCGAAGAGCCAGAAGACCGGGGCGGGCTTCGGCAGCCCCGGGTCCACGATGTCGTACCGGCTGAGCAGCCCGATCGCGAGCAGCGCGAGCGGGAACGCCAGCGGGAAGCGCCGTTCGGCGCGGTCCGCCCACGGCAGCGCCATGAGCGCCGTGACGGCCACGAGCACGTAGACGAGCATCTCCACGAACCAGAAGTGCCACTGCGTCGTCAAGTGCTGCGGCCCCACGATGCCGTTGAGCAGGAGGACGTTCGCCCAGGTGTAGTCGTCGGTGAGCAGGTGCGCCAGGGCGATGAACGCCGCGGAGGGCAGCACGATCCGTCCGAGGCTGCGCAGCTGGCGCCGCAGGCGCGGGAGCCGTTCGCCGTGGAGCTGGAACCGGGCGAAGTTGTAGCCGGCCACGGCGAAGAGCACATGGGCGGTCTGGAGCGTGAAGAGCTCCACGTGCGTCATCACGATCAGCACGATGGCCACGGCCCGCAGCACGATGCCGGTCTCCAGGAACGACACGAGCCGCCGCCGCCGGGGGGCGGCCCGGGCCGCCAGGTCGCGGACGGAGGTGAGGTGCCAGTCCGTGGGGAGGTGCCCCAGGGCCTGCTCGAGACGGACGGAGGCCGCCACGTAGGACAGCGAGTCCCCGTCGAGGGAGACGAACGTGTCGTCGTCGCCGACGTCGGGGCGGTCGAGCACGTCGGCGAAGATCCGCCGGACGTCCTCGGGTCCCTCCGCCCGGCGCGGCACCGCCTCGGCGACGGGGGGCGGTGTGCCGAGCGCCAGGACCGCCGGGTAGTCCACCTTGCCCGTGCCCAGCCGGGGCAGCTCCTCCACGGGGTGCACCTCGACGGCAGGGCGGGGCAGGCCGATGCTCCCGGCCACGACCTTGGCGAGCAGGGCCGTGTCCTGCTCGCCCTCGGCGGCCACGACCACGCGCTCGTCGGAGCCCGCGGCGGCCGCGCTCACGCCGAGCTCGGCGAGGATCCGTTCGACCTGCCCGAGGTCCACGCGCAGGCCCACGATCTTGACGAACCGGCTGCGCCGCCCCACCACCTCGTAGAGCCCGTCGGGGTGGCGGCGGGCGAGGTCCCCGGTGCGCAGGTCCTCGACCGTGCGCCCGGCGGCGAGGTCCTCCGGGCGCTCCGCGTAGCCGAGCATGACGTTGGGCCCGCTGTACACGAGCTCGCCGTCCGGCAGCCCGTCCACGGGCTCGATGCGGAACTCCCCGCCCGGGATCGGCACCCCGATCGTCCCGGCCCGCTCGGCCGCCAGCCCGGGGGGCAGGTAGGCCATCCGGGCGGTGGCCTCCGTGGCCCCGTACATCACGACCAGGTCCCAGCCGGCCCGCTCGCCGGCTCCGGCCCAGTGGCGGACCTTCTCCGGGGCGAGCCGTCCACCCGCCTGCGTGACGCAGCGCAGGTGCGGCAGGTCCATCTCCGCGAAGCCGACGCGCTCCAGCAGCTCGAAGGTGTAGGGCACGGCCGCGAAGGACGTGGCCCGGTGGGCGCGGACGAGGTCCCAGAAGCAGGGATCGACCACGGAGTGGTCCGTCAGCACCACCGCGGCGCCACGGCAGAGGTGGCTGTTGAGCACCGACAGCCCGTAGCAGTAGGACATCGGCAGCGTGGTCGCGGCGCGGTCGTCGGGGCCGATGCCGAGGTACTGGGCGATCGCCTCGGCGTTGGCCGCCAGGTTCTCGTGCGAGAGCCGCACGAGCTTCGGGGAGCCCGTCGAGCCGGAGGTGCTCAGCAGCAGGGCGAGGTCGGGGTGCAGCTCGTGCCGGGTGCCCGGTCGCCGTTCCTCGACGACCGGGGTCCCGTTCCCGGCGCTCCGCAGCAGGACGTCGGGGTCGTAGGCCGCCACCAGCGCCTCGACGGCTGCCGGCTTGTCCGCCGGGACCAGCAGGAGCGGGTGACCGGCCGTGAGGGCCGCGAGGTAGGCCACGAGGGAGTCGACGTCGTTGGACGCGGCGAGCACGGCCAGCCGGCGCTCCGTGCCGAGACGCGCGGCCAGGTCCTCGACCCGGGCCGCCAGTTCCCGGTAGCTCAGGACGTGCTCGCCCGTGAGGACGGCGGGGCGGTCCCCGTGGCGGGCGAGATCGGCGGCGAAGGCGACCCGGGCAAGGTCAGGTTGAAGGCTCACCCGCACTACGGTAGAGAAGATCTTTAGCGAAGGAAAGTATTGCCTAATTCGTCCGACATGCGGGATCGCCGGTTCGACGTCCCGTCGGCGGACCGCGGGGGCGGGGCGGTGACGGCCCGGTCGTCGACGAGCAGCGTGGGGGTGGTCCCGGGCGTGACCGTCACGGCGACGGGGGTCCCCACGGGGTGGCGCACGTTGTGGGGCTGCCAGGAGCGCAGCGTGCGGCCGGAGGCCAGCCGGACGTGGTGCAGCACGAACGCGCCGTGGTACTCGACCGCACTGACCCGCGCCGGGGACTCGGGGTCCGGCTCCAGCGCCACCTCGTGGGGTCGCAGCACGACGTCGACGTCCACGTCGCTGTTGGCCCATCCCGGCACGGTGGAGACGATGCCGATCTCGCACGTGAGCAGCGCACGGTGGACGCGGGCGGGCAGGAAGTCGGCGTCCCCCATGAAGGACGCCACGAACCGGGTGGCGGGCTGCTCGAAGACCTGCTCCGGGGTGTCGGACTGCTCGATCACCCCGTCGTGCATGACCACCACGCGGTGGCCGACCGAGAGGGCCTCCGTCTGGTCGTGGGTGACCAGCACGGCGGTGGTCCCGGTCTCGCGCAGCGTGGCCACGGTGTCCCGGCGCACCTGCGCACGCAGCGACTCATCGAGGCTCGAGAACGGCTCGTCGAGGAGCACGACGGCGGGGCGGGGGGCCAGCGCCCGGGCCAGTGCCACGCGCTGCTGCTCGCCCCCGGAGAGCTCGTGGGGATAGCGGTGGGCGAGGTGTCCCAGCCGCACGAGCTCGAGGACCTCGCCCACGCGGGTCCTCCGTTCGGCGCGCGGGAGCCGGTCCAGGCCGAAGGCCACGTTCTTGGCGACCGTCAGGTGCGGGAACAGGGCGTGGTCCTGGAAGACGAGACCCACCCTCCGCCGCTCGGGCTCCTGGAAGCGGTGCCGGCCCGCCACCACGTCCCCGGCGATCCGGATCGTGCCCTCGTCCGGCCGTTCGAGGCCCGCCACGAGGCGCAGCGTGGTGGACTTGCCGCAGCCGGAGGGGCCGATGAGCGTCACCAGCTCGCCGGGCGGGACCGTCAGCTCCAGTCCGCTGACGCCCACGGAGGACCCGTAGTGCTTGCTCAGCGCCTCCAGGACCAGGGCGGGCACCGCGCCGTCGCTGCCGGACGCGGTCAGAGGGCTCGTGGTCTGCACGGTCATGAGGACACCTTTCCACGGCGGTCCGCCCGGTGGGCCTGCCGGACGAGGAAGAACACGGGCACCACCGCCGCCGCCACGATCACGAGCGCCGGCAGGGCGGCCTTCTCCCAGAAGTTCTCGCGCGCCAGCTCGTAGACCCACACGGAGGCCGTCGTGAAGCCGAACGGGCGCAGCAGCAGCACGATGGGCAGCTCCTTGACGGCGTCGATCATCACGAGGACGAGGGCCGTGGCGACCCCCGGGCGGGCGATGGGCAGGTGCACGCGGGTGAGGACGCGGAGCGGGGACGCGCCGAGGCTCTGCGCGGAGAAGGTGACGGTGGGGGAGATCTTGGCGAGGCTCGCGTCCACGGCCTGGTAGGCCGGGGCGAGGAAGCGGATCACGTAGGCGTAGAGGATGCCGAGCACCGAACCCGTCACCAGCAGACCCGTGCCCCCGGGCACGCCCGCCCGTTCCAGCACCGTGTCCAGCCCGGCGAAGGCGATGAGGACGCCGATGCCCACCACGGCCCCGGGAACGGCGTAGCCGAAGGTCGTGAGCTGCGCCGCGAGGGCCACCGTCCGGCCGCCGCCCATCCGCACCCCGTGGGCGACGGCGAGCGAGAGCGCCACGCAGGCCACGGCGGCGATCCCGGCGACCACGAGGCTGTTGCCGAGGTACTGCGCGAAGCGCGGGTCCGAGAGGGAGGCGGGGTTGCCGACGGCCTCCCCGACGGCCCACACGAGCAGCTGCAGCACGGGCACGAGGAACCCGGCGGAGAGGGCGGCGAGGCAGAGCAGGGTGGCGCCCCAGGCGCGCCACCCGGCGAGCCGCTGCGGCTGGAGGCCCTGGCCGCGGCCGCCCCGCTGGTGGAACCGGGCCCTTCCCCGGAGCAGCCGCTCGCCGGTCAGCACGGCCACGGCGAACAGCAGCACGAGCACGGCGAGCTGGGTGGCGGAGTGGAAGTCGAAGGTGCCCTTCCACACGAGGTAGACCCCCACGGAGACCGTCTGCACGTTGAAGTACTGCACCGTGGCGAAGTCCGTGAGCGTCTCCATCATCACGAGCGCGAGCCCCGCCGCGAGCGAGGGCCGGGCCAGGGGGATCAGGACCCGCCCGAGTGCGCGCCCCCGGCCGGCGCCCAAGGTGCGCGCGGCGTCGTAGGTCCCGGTGGTCTGCTCGACCAGCGCGGAGCGCGCCAGGAGGTAGACGTACGGGTAGAGCGTCAGGGACATCACGAGCACGGCTGCGGGCAGCGAGCGGACCTCGGGCACCCACACGTCCGGCCCCAGGACGGAGCGCAGGGCCCCCTGCACCGGTCCGGCCACGTCGAAGACGGAGAGGAACACGAACCCGAGGATGTAGGCCGGCATGGCCAGGGGCAGGACCAGCAGCCAGACCAGGACGTCCCGCAGGGGGAAGCGGAAGGCCGTCACGAGCCAGGCGAGCCCGCCGCCCACCACGAGGGTGCCCGCGCCCACGCCCAGCATCAGCAGGAGCGTGGTGAGCACCATCCGGCCCAGGTCGCGGGGCGGGGCGGCGGAGCCCAGGCTTCCCAGGCCGTCCACGACCACCGCCAGGACCGGGGTGGCCACCACCACGGCGACGAGGACCACGAGCGCCGACCACGCCGGGCGCCCCGAACCGGGCGCCCGGCGTGGTCGGCGGGCCGATGCCCTCGTCGGTGCGAGGACGGCGGGTTCGGTCACTGATACCCGGCTTCGGCCAGCAGGTCCACGGCCTCGGCGTTGAGGTCCCCGTAGGCCTCGGCGTTCAGGGGCATCCGCTCGAACTCGCCGAAGGCCGCGATGGAGGGGGCGGGCTCCACGGAGGGGTTGACCGGGAACTCGTGGTTCGCGTCCACGAACGCGTTCTGGCCGTCGGTCGCGAGCCACTCGATCAGCCGCTGGGCGTCCTCGGCGTTGTCGGAGCCCTCGACCACGCCGGCCCCGGAGATGTTCACGTGCGTCCCGGCACCCTCCTGGCTGGCCCAGAAGAGGTCGACCTTCAGGTCCGGGTTCTCCTCGACGGTGCGCGCCAGGTAGTAGTGGTTGTTGATGCCCACGTCGCAGGTCCCGGCGTCGATCGCCTCGAGCAGGAGGATGTCGTTGCTCATGATCTGCACGCCGTTGTCGACCCAGCCCTCGACGATCTCGAGCGCCCGCTCCCGGCCGTGCAGGTCGATCAGACTCGCCACGAGGGACTGGGTGTAGGCCGAGGTGGCGTCCCGCATGCACAGCCGGTCCTGCCACTTCGGGTCGGCCAGTCCCGCGTAGGTCTCCTCGGGGTCGAACTCCGCGGTGTCGACGTTGTCCGGGTTGTAGGTCACGGTGCGCGCGCGCATCGCCAGGCCGTACCACCTGCCCTGGGGATCGCGCAGGTCCTCCGGGACCGCCTCGTCGAGGGTCGCGGAGTCCAGTGCGGCCAGCTCGTCCTGCCGGGCGGCGTTCCAGAGATTGCCCGCGTCCACGGTCATGAACACGTCCGCGGGGCTGTCGTCCCCCTCGGCCTTGAGGCGTTCGAGGAGTTCGGCGTCGTCACCGGTGATGAACTCGACGCTGATGCCGGTCTCGTCGGTGAAATCGCCGAAGGCGCCCTCGAGGTCGTAGTGGCGTGCCGAGTAGATCTGCAGGTCGGCGGGCTGCTCACCCAGACCGAGCGTGCCGCACCCCGTGACCAGGGTCGTCAGCGCGGTCAGGATGCCGGTGGTGACGTACAGGGAACGACGACGCATCGGGGCCTCTTCCGGAGGGCGCGGCGCTCGGGGACCGCGCGACGATCATTTGGCAACGAAAGCGTATCCTAATCGGACCCCTCGGGTCGCTCCCGGTGGGCGGGGCACCGCCGCCGCGGCACCCTGTGCAGCTCGCCGCCCGTGGCGGCCCGCACCGGAATAGCCGTCCCGGACGGGCCGTTGCACTGGTCGGGCCGTTGACCGTGGACGGCACCCGTCGAGACCCCTCCGCCCCGAAAGGATCCGCGTGGCTCCCGAGCCCGAGTACTACCGCCCCGTCCCGCTGAACAACGACCCCGGCCGCGCCGGGTACTCCCGGGCGCCCCACGGGCAGCCGTTCGGCGGGCAGCCCTTCGGCGGGGGCGGGCGCGGCGCCCCGTACCCCGGGCCGCCCGTGGTCAACGTGGTGGGCGGGAAGTCCGTGGTCCTCGCCTACGTCCTGTGGCTCTTCCTGGGCTGGCTGGGCATCCACAAGTTCTATCTGCGCCAGCCGATCTGGGGCCTGATCTACCTGTTCCTCGGCGGCCTGGGCTGGACCCTCGCGGGGGTCGGCGTCGGGATCCTGTTCCTGATCCCGTGGATGCTGCTGATGTTCGTGGACGTCTTCACCATGCCGTTCCGCACGGCCCTCGTGAACGCCTCGATCGCCCGCAGCGCCTACCGGTACTGAGCCCCCGTTCCCTGACCACCGCGGTGACCGCGCCCGCCCCGTTGGGCGCGGAGCCGCGGGTGTAGTAGTGTTGTGAGGTCTGTGTGCCCGCCGCCCGACGTGCGGTGCCGGCGCGCGGACGACGCTACAGAACCTCCTGCTGCGGAAGGACCGCAGCCGCTCAGCCCGAAGGAGGTGGGTTCGAACATGCGTGAGTACGAACTGATGGTGATCATCAACCCCGAGGTCGAGGATCGTGCCGTGGAGCCGACTCTCAAGAAGTTCCTCGAGGTCGTCACCAAGGACAACGGGACCGTCGACAACGTCGACATCTGGGGCCGTCGTCGCCTCGCCTACGAGATCCAGAAGAAGACCGAGGGCATCTACGCGGTCGTCCGCTTCACCGCGACCCCGCAGACCACCCAGGAGCTCGACCGCGTCCTGAACCTCAACGAGGCCATCATGCGCACCAAGATCATCCGCCCGGAAGAGCAGAAGATCTCCGCCGAGTAAGGACTTCACAACTGATCACCGAGGGCGCCCCGACCGGGCCCCCGGTGAGATGCTTGAGAGATCCCAGCACGTCCCGCACGACCGCGAACATCCTCGACCCGGGAGGTCCACATGGCTGGTGACACCGTCATCACCGTAATCGGCAACCTGACCGCTGACCCCGAGCTGCGCTTCACCCCGTCGGGTGCGGCGGTGGCCAACTTCACCGTTGCGTCCACGCCCCGCACCTTCGACCGCCAGTCCAACGAGTGGAAGGACGGGGAGACCCTGTTCCTCCGCTGCTCCGTGTGGCGCGAGGCGGCCGAGAACGTGGCGGAGTCGCTGCAGAAGGGCATGCGCGTCATCGTCCAGGGTCGGCTCAAGTCGCGGTCCTACGACACCAAGGAAGGCGAGCGGCGCACCGTCACCGAGCTCGACGTCGACGAGGTCGGTCCTTCCCTGCGCTACGCCTCCGCGAAGGTCAACCGCAACGCCCGCTCCGGCGGGCAGGGCGGCGGCTTCGGCGGCCAGCAGGGCGGCGGTCAGCAGGGCGGCGGCTTCGGCGCCGGCGCCCCGGCCGGCGGCGGATTCGGGGGCGACTCCGGGTTCGGCGGCGGTGGCGGCGGCCAGCAGGGCGGCGGCTCCGGCTTCGGCCAGGGCGGCCGCTCCGGCGGCGGACGCCAGCCCGCTCCGCAGGCCGCACCCCAGAGCGACCCCTGGAGCCAGTCCTCCGGCGGGAACTACGACTGGGGCAGCGGCCAGGACGACGAACCGCCGTTCTAGACCTTCCGCACTTTTCCCATCCACCCCATCCCGCGGTGACAAGCCGCGGGCTCCACTCGAAGAACAAGGAGCACCACGATGGCCAAGGCTGAACTCCGTAAGCCCAAACCAAAGCAGAACCCGCTCAAGGCTGCCAAAGTCACTGAGATCGACTACAAGGACGTTGCGCTGCTGCGCAAGTTCATCTCCGATCGCGGCAAGATCCGCGCCCGCCGCGTCACCGGTGTGACCGTGCAGGAGCAGCGCAAGATCGCCCTGGCGATCAAGAACGCCCGCGAGGTCGCGCTGCTGCCCTACTCCGGCGCCGGCCGCTGATCAGAGAGGACAGACACTCATGGCAAAGATCATCCTGACGACCGAGGTCACGGGTCTCGGCGCTGCCGGTGACGTGGTCGAGGTCAAGAACGGGTACGCCCGCAACTACCTCTTCCCGCGCGGCTTCGCGACCCCGTGGTCGCGCGGCGGACAGAAGCAGATCGAGAGCATCAAGGCCGCCCGCGCCGCGCGCGAGGTCGCCTCGCTCGAGGACGCCCAGGTCCTGGCGCAGAAGCTGACCTCGGCCACCGTGACCATCCCGGTCAAGGCCGGCTCCGAGGGTCGCCTCTTCGGCACCGTCAAGGCCGAGGACGTGGCCAAGGCCGTCGAGGCCGCCGGCCTCGGCTCCGTGGACAAGCGCAAGGTCGAGCTCAACCAGCACATCAAGACCACCGGTGTGTACCAGGCCTCCGTGCGTCTGCACGAGGACGTCAACGCGAACGTCGAGTTCGAGGTCGTCCCCGCCTGACCGGTTCCTCCGGTCCGTGCAAGCACGGAAAGGGCCCCCGCGGTGCGCCGCGGGGGCCCTTTCCGCATGTCCGGCGTCTTCAGCGGGATCGGCCGGCCGGATCGTTCAGCGGGGCCGGAGGGCCTCGACGACGACGTCGAGCGCGGTGTCGGTGGTGCGCACCTGCTCGGCGCGCAGCAGGTCCAGTCCCTTGCCCTCGAGCACGGCGACGGTCTCCTGGAGGGTCGGCCGGGGCACGGTCGGGGGCGGGCCCTCGACGCTGCCGGGGGCGTGGGTGATCCACAGCAGCCGGCCGCCGGGGACGAGCCACTCGGCGGCGCGGCGCAGCAGTGCCAGGTCGTGCTGGAAGTACGCGGCGACGATCAGGTCGAACTGCGGGGGCACGGCATCGGGCCCGGAGCGCTGCTCCTGCTCGGGCGTCCAGGTCCGCAGGTCGGCGACCAGGGCGCGGCCCGGCAGGCCGCGCTCCGCCAGCGCCCCGGTGATCGTCCGCACGGCACTGGGGGAGAAGTCCACGGCGGTGGGGTCGTAGCCGGCCGCCGCCAGGGCCAGGGTGTGGCGGCCGGTGCCCGCGCCGAGGTCGAGGGCGGTCGGCGGGCCGCCCGCGCGCTCCCGGGCCGGCCGGTCCAGGAGGGCGGCCACCTCGGGGTGCGGCTGGGCGCCGTCGGGGGAGGACCCCCCGGAGGCGTACCGGTCCTCCCACATGCGCTGGTTGTCGTCCACGGGGATCTCCTGGAGGGGTCGGGTGCGTCGGCCGGGCGTTCGGGCACCCGCGGGCCGGTGCGGCGGTGCTGTCGGGTTCCCCGGGGGACAATGGGTGCATGCCGTCCCTGATCTCCCGTGTCTCGCCGTCCGCCCTGTACTGGTTCGGCGTGGGGTGCCTGCTCTTCACCGTACTGGCTTTTGTCGTGGCGTTCCTGGGCGGGAACTCCGCAGGGCCCGAGACCTCCATGGCGTTCTTCGTGATCGGCTTCGTCGCGGCGGCGGTGGGGGCCACCGTGACGGCGGTGGTGGCCCTCGCGGGGGCCATCGGGTTCGCGTCCGACCGGGTCCGGTTCCTGGTGCTGCTGGGGCTGTCGGTGCTCTGCCACCCGCTGCTGTGGCTGGCGCTGCTCGCCTCGGTGTCCTGAGGGCGGGCGGAGGCCTCCTCCGGCTCCAGGGACAGGGCGTGCCGGTCCGTCGCGTCCACGTGGTGCTCGGGGCGGTCCGGGGTGTGCGGTGCTCCTGACGGACCGGCCTCCGACGTGGGCCGGAACACGAGTCGGAGAACACGGTGCTGTGGACGGCACCGGTGCTGTCCGGGTCCGCCCTGCACAGGGTGTGTATCACCATCGCTCCTGGTCAGAGGAAGATTTGTGGCACCCTGTGCATAACTTTCCACAGGGTTCTCCCCAACCTGTGCACAGCCGTCCACGGCGTTTTCCACCGGTTGTCCACAGGGTGGAAAACCCCGTCGGCTGATAGGGTCTTCCGTCCTTCCCGAGCTGGTCCGGCACCCGGTCGGGGAGTCGCCCTCCGTGGCCGGCGGGTTAGGCTCGGGGCACCCGGCCGGTCCAGTGGCCGGTCCCCGGCGGGAGAGGAGCGGCGGATGTCCCCACGCACGCGCGTGGCCCTGGCGCTGGGCAGCGGCGGTGCCCGCGGCTACGCCCACATCGGCGTGATCGAGGTGCTCGAGGAGCGCGGCTACGACATCGTGACCGTGGCGGGGAGCTCGATGGGGGCGCTCGTGGGCGGCCTCCACGCCGCCGGGCAGCTGGAGGCGTACGCGCAATGGGTGCTGGGTCTGAGCCAGCGGGACGTGCTGCGGCTGCTGGACCCGTCCCCCTCGGCGCCCGGGGTGATCCGCGCGGAGAAGATCATGGCGAAGGTGCGCGAGCTGCTCGCCGGCCGGCTCATCGAGGACCTGCCCATCCCCTTCACGGCGGTGGCCACGGACCTGCTCGCCCGCAAGGAGGTCTGGTTCCAGGAGGGCCCGGTGGACGTGGCCGTCCGCGCGTCGATCGCCCTGCCGAGCATCATCACCCCCGTCATGCTCAACGGCCGGCTGCTCGCCGACGGGGGGATCATGAACCCCGTGCCCATCGCCGCGACCGTCGCCACCCGCGCGGACGTGACAGTGGCGGTCTCCCTGTCCGGGGGGCAGCAGTCCGGGGAGGGCAGAGTCCCGGCCCACGAGACGTCCGCTGTGCGGCCGTCCGAGGAGTGGGCGGAGCGGTTCCGGCGCAGCGCCTCCCACGTCCTGGACCGCGAGCTGACGCGCAGCGTCCTGGAGCGCTTCGCGGAGACGCGCGGCCGCAGCACCCCGTCCCGGTTCCTGCGTCCCGCCGGGTCGGCCCCGGTGGACGCCGCCGAGGCCCTCGTCCAGGACGCCGTCCGGGACGCGCTCGTGGACGCCGCCGAGGAGACCGCGGAGGAGCTCGCCCAGGACGGCTTCGGCGCCCTGCCGGCGGGGCTGCGCACGCTCGACGTCATGCAGCTCTCCCTCGAGGTGCTGCAGTCCATGGTGCTGCGCTACCGGCTGGCCGGCTACCCGCCCGACCTGCTCATCACCGTGCCGAAGAGCGCCGGGCGGCTGCTGGACTTCCACCGCGCCGGGGAGCTCATCGAGCTCGGCCGGCGGATGACCGAGGAGGCCATCGACCGCGCCGACGAGTTCCCGCCGGCGCGGCCGCGGTCCTAGTCGGCCTGGACGATCTCGTCCAGGTTCGCCTCGGTCTCGATCACGTCGTACTTGAGCATCAGCTCGGCGAGCGTCTCGAGCTCGTCGCGGTCCACCTCCGCGTCGAACTCCTCCAGCCGCAGGTCGGTGGCGACCTCCTCCGGCATGTTGAGGAAGCTCACGATGGTCTCGCGCACCCGGTCGGGGTTCTCCTGGGCGAACTGGAGCGCCTCGTCGATCGCGGCGTTGTAGTCCTCGAGGACCTCCGGGTTCTCCTCGGTGAACGCCGTGCTGCTGAAGGTGACCATGGTGTCCAGGCCCGGGACGGTGTCCTGGTAGTTGTAGCCGACCAGGGCGGTCTGCTCGCCGTTGATCAGCTGGGTCAGGAAGGGCTCCGGGACCCAGGCGGCGTCGATCTCCCCGCGCTCCAGCTGGGCCGGCATGTCCTGGAAGGGCATCTCCACGAAGTTCACGGCGTCGGGATCGCCGCCGGCCTTGCTCACGGCCTCCTTGATGGTGAGGTCGCCCTGGCCGTTGATCGTGTTCACCGCGACCCGCTTGCCGGCCAGGTCGGACCAGGACGCGATGCCGGCGTCCTGGTTGGCGGCCACGCCGGTGATGTCCTCGCCCTCGGCCATGGAGCTGCTGTAGCCGCTGAGGATCTTCATGTCGAGGCCCTGGTCCTTGGCGAGGATGACCGAGAGCGGGTTGCCCACGCCGATGTCCATGGAGCCGCCTGAGACTGCCGGGAGCATGGCGGCGCCGCCCTGGGCGGTCTCGATCGTGACGTCCAGGCCGTGCTTCTCGAAGATGCCCTCGTCGAGGGCGAGCTGCACGGGCGCGGAGGGTGCGATGGGGATGACGCCGATGGTGAGCGGCTGCAGCTCCTCGCCGCCCCCTCCGCCGCCGGTGGTCCCCCCGCCGCCGCAGGCGGTCAGGGCGAACGTCAGGACGGTTCCGACGGCGGCTGCTCTGGCGAACGGGTGCTTCATGGGGGTCCTCTTCCTCGGGTCGGTCCTGCCGGCGCCCGGCACCGGCGAAGCCGCTGTGAGATGCATCACGCACATCGGTGACCTCACGGTAGAGGGCGACCGTTGGATTCGTCAACGGTTGTCGCTCTGAATCGTTGCGCTGTCCCCGAAAAGCACCACGGCGGCTCACTGGTCGCGCAGCAGCGCCTCCACGGTGCGGGCGAGGTCCAGCAGCACGGCGTCCGCCCCCGGTCCCGCCGCGAGCTCCAGGCCCACCGGCAGGCCCTTCGCGGTGCGCCCGGCGGGGAGGCTGATCCCCGGGGTGCCGATGATGCCGGCGAGGTCGGAGTGGCGGGTGAAGGTGTCGAAGGTGGGCACGCGCCGGCCGTTGAGCTCGACGGTCTCGTCGTCGCCGATCGGCCGGGCCGTCAGCGGGCACGTCGGCTGCACCAGGGCCGTCACCCCCTGGGCCTGCATCGCCCCCGTGTACAGCCGCAGGGCGAGCCGGCGGTCCTCCTGGGCCGCGCGGTAGTCGTCGTCGGCGGCGCGGAACACCTGCGCCAGCTCCCAGATCCGCCGCACGTCCGGGCTGCCGATCCCGTCCCGCACCTCGTCGAGGGAGCGCCCCGTGCCGCGCGCCTCCAGATAGGCCTGGAGGTCGGGCAGGAACTCGTGGAGGGCGATCGTCATGCCGGCCGTGGCGGCCAGCTCCCGGGCGGGGCGGACGTCGACCGGCACGAGCTCCGCGCCGGCCGCCTCCAGCGCTCGCAGGCCCGCGCCGAAGACCGTGTCCACGCCCGGCTCCAGGTCCTCGAGGAACAGCTCGGGCACGCCGAGCCGGACGCCGTGGAGCGGGCCGGGGCCCTCGTCGTCGAACTCCAGGTGCCGCGCGCCGGGCGCGCCCAGCGGGTGCTCGCCCGCGAGCAGGGCGTCCAGCAGCACGATGTCGTCCACGGTCCGGGCCATGGGGCCGATCGTGTCCCGCGAGTGGGCGATCGGCAGGACGCCCGACGACGGGTAGCGGCCCAGTGTGGGCCGGAAGCCCACGATCCCGCACAGGGCGGCGGGGATGCGGGCCGAGCCCCCGGTGTCCGCGGCGACCGCGGCCGGGACCAGGCCCACCGCCACGGCCACCGCCGAGCCACCGCTGCTGCCGCCGGGGCTGAGCGCCGGGTCGGCGGGGTGGCGCACCGGCCCGTACGCGCCGTTGTTGGAGGTGATGCCGAAGGACAGCTCGTGCAGGTTGGTCTTCAGGGCGAAAAGGGCCCCGGCCTCGCGCAGGCGGGCCACCGCGGGGGCGTCCCGCGCCACCACGTCGTGCTCGAGCGACCGGGTCCCGCCGGTGGTGGGGAACCCCGCGACGTCCACGATGTCCTTGACCGCCAGCGGGATCCCCGTCAGCGGGCCCCGCGTCTCCCGGCGGTCCAGCGCGTGGGCGAAGGCCCGGGCCAGCTCCGGGTCCGCGCTGATCACCGCGCCCAGCCGCTGCGCCGTGGGCAGGCGCTCCAGCAGGGCGTCGAGGTGCTCCACGTGGCTGATCCGGCCCGCGGCCAGCTCCGCCCGGGTGGTCCTGATGTCCCACGAACAGGGGCCGCTGAGGTCTGTGGTGAGCGTCATGATCCATGGTGTCCACGGACGGGCCCGGGCGGCAAGCGGTGTCCGCGGTCGGTGCGAGAATGGAGGGGCTGCCCGGAAGATCGGGGCGGCGTCGTCGTGTGCGCGCTCCGCTGTCCGCGGGGTGCGCGGGGAGAGGTGGACCAGGTGTCGATGGTGTCGGAGCGCTCGTCCGGGAGCGACCGGGAGTACGGCCGGACCCCGCCGCAGGACAACGTCGCGGAGCAGTCCGTGCTCGGCGGGATGATGCTGTCCAAGGACGCGATCGCGGACGTGGTGGAGGCCCTGCGCGGCGTCGACTTCTACAAGCCCGCCCACGAGTCCATCTACGAGGCCGTGATCTCCCTGTACGGGCGCGGCGAGCCCGCGGACGCCATCACCGTGGCGGACGAGCTGACCAAGCGCGGCGAGATCGAGCGCGTCGGCGGTCCCGCGTACCTGCACACCCTCATCTCCTCCGTGCCCACCGCGGCCAACGCGGGCTTCTACGCCGAGATCGTGCGCGAGCGCGGCGTGCTGCGCCGGCTCGTGGAGGCCGGCACCAAGATCGTGCAGCTCGGCTACAGCTCCGACGGCGAGGTCGACGACATCGTCAACGCCGCCCAGGCCGAGATCTACCAGGTGGCCGAGCGCCGCTCCTCCGAGGACTACACGGTGCTCAAGGAGGTCATCGAGTCCACGGTCGACGAGATCGAGGCCGCCGGCTCCCGGGGCGAGGGCATGCGCGGCGTGCCCACCGGCTTCATCGAGCTCGACGAGCTGACCCAGGGCTTCCAGGGCGGTCAGATGATCGTCATCGCGGCGAGGCCGGCCATGGGCAAGGCGCTCGCGCTGGACACTGCGATTCCCACTCCCACGGGGTGGACCACCATGGGCGAGGTCCAGGTGGGGGACGAAGTTATCGCCGCGGACGGCACGCCGTCCCGTGTGGTCGCGGCCACCGAGGTCATGACCGAACGTCCCTGCTACCGCGTGAGCTTCGACGACGGCTCCGAGATCGTCGCCGACGAGCAGCACCAGTGGCTGACCGATACACGCTCGTCCCGGAGATCGGCCCAGGCCGCAATCGCCAATTACGGCCGGGCGAAGAACCAGCAGACCTTTGCCGCGATCCGGACGACGGCTGACATTCGTTCGACATTGCGATGCACCACCAAGGAAGCCAGGCTCAACCACAGCGTAAGGAACGTCACGGCATTGCAGTTGGCTCCACAGGAGTTGGCTGTTGGGCCGTACACGCTCGGCGCGTGGCTCGGTGACGGTCACTCGAGGGCGGCACGTATCACCAGCGCCGATGAGGAGATCCTCATGCGTGTCTCTGCGGAGGGGTACGAGCTTCATCCTGTTGCAGGGATAACTCATGCCATCGGCCTTCCTCCGGAAGAGCGGGTTCTGCATGGTCGGTGCGAAATCTGCGATCAGCCCTTCACTCACACGGACAGGAACGTCCGAACGTGCTCCAAGACTTGCGGCGGCAAGCTCAAGGGCGAGCTGGCGACCAAGGTGCGAGCCACGTGCATTGACTGCGGTGGTACCTGTACCGGAGGTCTGCGGTGCATGGTCTGTCACCAGGAAAAGGCATCTTTCCAAGGCCGCCTGCGTGCTCTGGGCGTGCTCGGCGACAAGCACATCCCCATGTCGTACCTGCGAGCCAGTGAAACTCAGCGCCGAGAACTGCTTGCTGGATTGTTGGACACCGACGGGACCGTGACCAATGCAGGATGCGTACAGTTCGCGGTGACAAACCGACGGCTGGCACAGGACGTGCGTGAACTGGTCCATTCACTGGGGTACCGATCAGGTTGGGCCGAGAAGAGAGTCAATGGGCGAAGCGAGGCCTCATCCACCGCCTATCTTCTGACGTTCTCGACGTCCGATCAGGTGTTCGGCCTGAGTCGTAAACAAATCATGCACAAGGAGCGAGACGCGCGGGCTACGCCGAAACGCTCTCAGCGCTTCATCACCTCGGTCGAGCCGATCGACTCCGTGCCGGTGCGGTGCATCGAGATCGACCATCCCTCGCACCTGTATCTGGCCGGCCGGACGTTCATCCCCACGCACAACTCGACGCTGGCCCTCGACGTCGCGCGGTCCGCGGCGATCAAGCACAACCAGACCACGGTGATCTTCTCCCTCGAGATGAGCCGCAACGAGATCGCCATGCGCCTGCTCTCCGCCGAGGCCACGCTGAACATGCAGGACCTGCGCAAGGGCCGGCTGCAGGACGAGCAGTGGGCCAAGATCGCCACCACGATGGGCAAGATGGACTCCGCTCCGCTGTTCATCGACGACTCCCCGAACATGTCCCTCATGGAGATCCGGGCGAAGTGCCGCCGGCTCAAGCAGAAGCACGATCTCAAGCTCGTGGTGCTCGACTACCTCCAGCTCATGAGCTCCGGCAAGAAGGTCGAGTCCCGCCAGCAGGAGGTCTCGGAGTTCTCCCGTGCCCTGAAGCTGCTGGCCAAGGAGCTCGAGGTCCCGGTCATCGCGCTGTCGCAGCTGAACCGTGGCTCCGAGCAGCGCCAGGACAAGAAGCCGATGGTGTCCGATCTTCGTGAAAGTGGATCCATCGAGCAGGACGCGGACATGGTGATCCTGCTGCACCGCGACGACGTCTACGACAAGGAGTCGCCGCGTGCCGGTGAGGCCGACGTGATCGTGGCCAAGCACCGCAACGGTCCCACCAAGACGATCGTGGTGGCGTTCCAGGGCCACTACTCCCGGTTCGCGAACATGGCGCACGAGGGGCTCTGACCCGCACACAGGCCGAGGAGTGCTCCCGGCTGCTCGCCTCGGGGTGCCCGCGGAGCGGCGCGGCCGTGCTGCTCCGCGGGATCGGTCCCCAACGATCGCCCAACGGACGTTGTCGGGGCTGCCGGCCGGGGGGACCATAGTGGTGTCGGATCTCGGAGACGAGGAGCCTGCCATGCCGAGCATCCACGTCGAGCACTGGGGCGCCGGTCCGCCCGTGCTGCTGGTCCACGGCAGTGTCACCGGCGGGGCGATGACCTGGGACGCCCAGCGCCCCCTGGCCCAGCACTGGCATCTGATCGTGGTGGACCGGCGCGGCTACTTCCCCAACCCGCCGGCCGAGGTCGAGGACTTCGAGGTCGACGCCGGGGACGTCGCCGAGCTGCTCACCGAGCCCATGCACCTGGTCGGGCACTCCTACGGCGGCGTCGTGGCCCTGCTGGCGGCGGCTCAGCGCCCCGGGATGGTCCGGTCCCTGACCGTCAACGAACCGCCGGCCTTCGGCCTGCTGCCCGACGACCCGATCGTGCGCGACTACGCCCGGGGGCTGCGGGAGCTGTGGGACCAGGGCCCGGCCGACCCCACCGCGTTCCTGCACGCGTTCATCGGCTACGTCGGCAGCGCCGTCACCCCGCCGAACCCGCTGCCGCCCGCGCTGCTGCAGAACGCGCAGATCCTCCGGCACGAACGCCTCACCGACGAGGCCCGGATCCCGCTGGGCGCCCTGCGGGAGGCGCCCTTTCCGAAGCTGGTCGTCTCCGGCGGTCACAGCCCGGTCTTCGACGCCGTCTGCGACGTCCTCGAGCGCGAGCTCGAGGCCCAGCGGGCCGTTGTGCCCGGTGCCGGCCACAGCGTTCAGCGCACCGGGGCGCCCTACAACGAGGTGCTCCACCGCTTCCTGGCCGCAGCGCGCTGACGCGAGAAGCAGGCATCCCGGAGGCCGGCTCCTCGTCGCCGTCCGGGGCGAACTGGGCGGCATGGGCGAGCGGGTCGTCGAAGTGTCGGGTCACAATGGTGCGGGCCCTCCGGCAGATCTGGAGAATGGTCCTTCGGAGCAGAGCCCCCGTGGGGTGGGCCCTGGGCGGGAGGCGGTGCTGACTCATGGGTGAGATGTTCCGCCACGAGCTCACGATCCTGGATCCCGAGGTGCTGCCCGCGCTCGGCGAGCGGACCGGCATGCGCTTCGGCTACAGCTCCACCGATCCGGGGTTCTCCTACCGGTTGTCGAGGGCCGGGGACGGCCAGGTCGCCCTGTCGACGGTGCACGTGGGCGGAACGATGTCCCTGTGGGGGGACACCGAGGTCTTCACGGTGGCCCACGTGCGAGGGGTCCGGTACGACTGGCAGATCCGTGCGGAGATCGGCGCCGCGGCTGCGGGCTCATCGGTGCTGTTCCGCCCCGAGCACCCGTCCCTGGTGGTGGCGCAGGACGTCGACGTGACCATGGCGCACCTGCCGGTGGACCTGGTGCAGGCCACGGCCGACACCGTCTACGGCCACGAGACCCCGGTGGACTTCAGCTCGTCCGCCCCGGTCAGCGCCCGGCTCGGCGAGTACTGGGCGGGCCTCGTGCGCCGTGGTGCCGACATGCTGGGGTCGACGGTCTTCGAGGAGCCCATGGTGCGCGCCGACCTGACCCGCCACCTGGCCGTGGGCCTGCTGGAGTGCTTCCCGCTGCTCGGGGACCGGGAGGCGCGGTACCTGTCCATGGAGGCCCAGTCCCGCCGCTACCGGATCGCGGCACAGTTCTTCGACGACCACGCCTCGGACCCGATCACCGTGGAGGACGCCGCCCGCGCCGCCCGGACGACCACGAAGGTCCTGGTGCGGGCGTTCCGGGCCAACCATCCCCTGGGACTGACCCCGGCCCAGTACCTGCGCCGGACGCGGATGGACGCCGCCCACCGGGACCTGCAGGACGGCGACCCGGCTCGCGGGGACACCGTGAAGGGGATCGCCGCCCGGTGGGGCTTCACCCATGCGGGACGCTTCGCGCAGTACTACCGGCAGGTCTACGGGACGACACCGAGCCGCACCCTGGACCGCTGACCGCTGACCGCCGACCGGTGCCGCACGGGCGTGGGAGAGTGGGGGCATGCGCGCAGTGGTGATCGATGCTGTCCGGGGCCGGCCGGAGGTCCGTGACGTCGCCGAGCCCACGGCACCGCCCGACGGGGTGGTCGTCCGCGTGGAGGCCACGGGCCTGTGCCGCAGCGACTGGCACGCCTGGGCCGGGCACGACGAGATCGCGCTGCCCCACGTCCCGGGGCACGAGCTGGCCGGGGTGGTCGTCGCGGTGGGGGCGGGCGTGCGCCGGTGGAGCACCGGGGACCGGGTGACCGTCCCCTTCGTCTGCGGCTGCGGCCGGTGCGAGTGGTGCCGTTCCGGCAACGCGCAGGTCTGCCCCGATCAGCAGCAGCCGGGGTTCACCCACTGGGGGTCCTTCGCCGAGTACGTCGCCCTGCACGGGGCCGACACGAACCTCGTGGCCGTCCCCGAGCACGTCGACCTCGCCACCGCGGCCGCGCTGGGGTGCCGGTTCGCCACGGCGTACCGGGCCCTGGCCGACCGGGCGCGCCTCGCCGAGGGGGAGTGGGTCACCGTGGTCGGAGCCGGCGGGGTGGGGCTCAGCACGGTGATGATCGCCCGGGCACTGGGCGGACGCGTGATCGCGGTCGACCGCAACCCGGAGGCGCTCGCCCTCGCCCGCGAGCTCGGCGCGGAGCACACGCTGCGCGCGGACGGGCGCGACGTCCCCGCGGCGGTCGCCGCCCTCACCGGCGGGGGCGGCCACGTCGCCGTCGACGCCGTGGGCAGCGAGCAGACCTGCGCCGACGCGGTCCTCAGCCTGCGCCGGCGGGGCCGGCACGTCCAGATCGGCCTGCTGCCGCCGGTCGAGGGCCATCCGCGCGTGCCGATGGCGCGGGTCATCGGCTGGGAGCTGGACCTGCTCGGCAGCCACGGCATGGCCGCGGCCGACTATCCGGCCATGATGGCGCTCATCGAGCAGGGCGCACTGCATCCCCAGAAGCTCATCGAGCGCACCATCGGGCTCGACGAGGCGGCGGCGCTGCTGCCGGTGTTCGACACCGCGACGGTCGCCGGCATGACGATGATCGATCCCGGGTTGTAGACCCGCTCGGAGGCGGCGAGCGGACCGACCCCGGCGCCGGGGACCGCCCGCCGCTGCCCGGGCCCCGTCCCCGCATTCCGACAGCCGATTTTCGTCGATCGAGAAGAATCGGCAATGTTCTTCCAGAAAAGAGGGGCGCACCCCCTTGCGGCTCGGGCAGAGTGATCTGCACCACTCGGGGGACGCGAACTTCCCCGGTGCATCGCGTGAAGGGCGACCGCCGTTCACCCTGGTGTCCGCCGCTCCCATCCCGGTCGGCTCCACCGCCACCGTCCAGCTCCGCAACAACTCACCAGGTGCCCCCGAAAACGCTTCGGGCCTGAACTCCTCCCTCCGGCCGGTCCGGCGGCGCCGCGTGCGCCCGCCACCCGGCACGGAGCGAGGACCTCATGATCGAACAGGAGATGACAGCATGAACCGACAGGCCGTTCATCTGAATGCGCACGAGGTGACTCCCGTAGGACTGTGGAGCCTCCGTGCCAAAGCGCCCACCGTGGCGACCGTGGTGTCGCTGAACTTCCCGGGCCTCACCCCGCAGACCCGGGATCTGATGCGCCGCCGCACCCGCACCGCGCTGCAGTGCCTGGTCAACACCGGTGCCCGGCCGATCCTGGTCGACTCCAGTGCCCGGGAGCTGCCCGACCCCGCCGTCACCGCCTCCGCGGACGCGGTGCTGGTGCTCGGAGGAGGGGATGTCGACCCTGCCCTCTACGGGGCGGGCGGGCCCGTGCCGAACGGGTACGGGGTCGACCGGCGCGCCGATCTCTACACCGTGGACCTCCTCGTGCAGAGCCTCGACCGCGACGCCCCGCTGCTGGCGATCGGACGGGGGGCCCAGCTGCTCAACCTGGCCTGCGGGGGAACTCTCGTCCCCGATCTCGGCACCGGCCACGGACACCGCGGTGCGCCGGGGGACCTGGTGTGCCCCGAGGAGGAGGTCGCCCTGGAGCCCGGGAGCAGGCTGGCCGCCGTCTTCGGCGCCCGGCGGCTCACCGTCCGGTCGGACCACCACCAGGCCCTGGGGGTCGTGGCCCCCGAGCTGCGCGTCACCGCCGTGGCCGAGGACGGCGTGGTCGAGGCGACGGAGCACCTGGACCGCACCTGGGCCGTCGGGGTGCAGTGGCACCCGGAGGACTCCCACGGCTCGGCCGCGGACCGGGGGCGGCTGTTCTCCGCGTTCGTGGAGCAGGCCGGGTCCGGGCGGCGCCGCGCCCCCAGGTCGCGCGTGCTGGCCGCGTGAGCCGGTCCGTCTTCCGGTCCGCGCCGCGGAGCGCCGCGCCGCGGCGCGGACCGGAGGGGCGGCGGCCGGAGCCCGGGCGGGTGGGCCTGCTCGA
>NZ_PDDL01000293.1:0-428 GCF_020833785.1 Kocuria sp. CCUG 69068 | reverse complement strand
CCGCGCCGCCGAGCGGGCTGCTGGAGCTGACCCGGGTGCCGGGCGCCCGGGCCGCCCTGGCCGCCGTGCTCGAGCGCCCGCTGCTGACCGGGCTCCTGGAGTGGGGCACCAACCCCCTGCCGGAGCAGCCCCCGCTGGCCGTGGCGCGGGCCGCCCGGGACCTGGGCATCCCCGACGACGGGCGCGTCTACAAGGTGGTGCGCCGCCGCGCCGAGCGCTTCCTGGCGCGGGAGCACGACGGGTCCGAGCCGCTCGAGCAGTTCGTGACCCTGCTGAACGAGGCGGAGCGGGGCCACCGCGAGGACGGGCCCGTGCTCTCGGGCGAGACCCTGCCGCCGGCGGCTCCACCGGCGCCGGGTCCGACCGCGGGGTCCTCCTCCGCAGCCGGCCCGGCCGCCGACGGTGGCATCCGCCCGGCCACGCCCCCG
>NZ_PDDL01000292.1:0-439 GCF_020833785.1 Kocuria sp. CCUG 69068 | reverse complement strand
AGCGCTCGCACGCCAGGTGCGGGGCGTAGCCGACGCGGGCGACCTGGACCAGGACGGGGCCCCGCTCGAGGGCCTCGCGGGCCGCCCGGTAGGCCGTCTCGGGCAGCCGGGCCCGGGAGGCCAGCGGGTCCCGGGCGGCGTGGAAGGAGTCGGCGGTGGAGACGATCCGCGGGGCGTGGACGCGCAGCACGTCCCGCGCGGGAGCGATCCGGCGGGCCCACCCGGAGACGACGAGGCGCTGGGCCTCGGGGCTGACCGCGTGACCGGCGAACAGCGCCGCGCACCCGCTGCGCCCGGCGCGCAGCAGCAGCACGTCCCGGACGTGCTGGTAGGGGGCGCGCTGCTCCACGAGGTTCTCGTCGCCGTCGTCGAAGCACGCCACGAGGCCGAGGTCGTCCACGGGGGCGTACGCGGCGGAGCGGGTGCCGAGGACCACCCG
>NZ_PDDL01000291.1:0-458 GCF_020833785.1 Kocuria sp. CCUG 69068 | reverse complement strand
AGGGCCGCGGCCAGGGCCCCGCCGTGCCCGGCCTCCTCCGTGCGGTGCCACAGGGCGGGGACCAGCGCGAACTCCGGGGTGCCGACCACCGCGTCGGCCCCGGCGGCCAGCCACGGGGCGCGCACCGACGCGCGGACCGCCCCGTGGTGCAGGTCCTGGTGCACGAGCGCCGCGTCCAGCTCGTCGCGCCGGAGCCGCTCGAGGCTCCTGACGGCCTGGAGCCGGAAGCGGCGCGGGAACCGGGCGTCCAGGTCCACGGCCCCCTCCAGCTCCGCCTGCCACCGCCGGGCCGTCTCCGACAGACGCGGGAACGGGGGCCGCGGCGGCCGGGCGAGGACCCGGGTCAGCTCGCCGAGCACGCGGCACGCCTCGAGCACCGGCAGCTCGTACAGGTCCCGGTCGGCGGTGCGCTCGAGCAGCAGCGCCCGGTCCGCCGGCTCCGCCCGGAGCAGCCGCAC
>NZ_PDDL01000290.1:0-381 GCF_020833785.1 Kocuria sp. CCUG 69068 | reverse complement strand
AGGCCCCGGGCGGTGTCGGCGGCGGCGAGCGCCGCGAGGTCGGCGGCCTTGCCGGCACGGTGGGTCGCGATCCCCGCCTGGGCCAGCAGCAGCACGGCCACCAGCAGCACGCCGAGCACCAGGGTGAGCGTCAGCGCGTGCACGGTGCCGCTCCCCCGGTCGCCGTCGCGGTCCGGACAGCGGTCGGGCCGCCCCGGGATGCCCGGCACCGCGGGCTCAGCCACCGTGCCCATCGGCCGCTCCGGCCCCCTCCGTCTCGGCGGAGGCGTCCGCGCGCAGCTCCCAGCCGCCCCAGGTCCCGAGGATGCCGGGGGCGGGGCCGGTGACGGTGACCGTGGCCGTCCCCGCGTTCCCGCCCAGGCGGATCGCGGCGTCCTCCCC